>JAIDJD010000123.1 GCA_029052375.1 Duncaniella sp.
TTGTGGCCGTGCTCCACGTGCGGTCCGTAGCGTATGGGATTCCCGTTGGATAGATGGAGGTCCCACCGCGGCGGTATCATGGCAAAGAGGTTTTCGAATGCCTTGAGGTCACACCACGGGAGGTCTCGGCAGTATTCGCTGTGTCTCAGCCTGGCCTCGCGCGCAGTCTGTCTCCACCTGTCGCTGTAGTCCGAGGCGCCTCCGAGCCTGAGCATCTGCCTTGCCGTCTGCCTGAAGAATGAGG
The DNA here is from genome assembly GCA_029052375.1 of Duncaniella sp. Taxonomy (GTDB): domain Bacteria; phylum Bacteroidota; class Bacteroidia; order Bacteroidales; family Muribaculaceae; genus Duncaniella. The sequence goes on from JAIDJD010000123.1 coordinate 245, forward strand.
CGGGGCTGAGGTCTATGCGCATGGACAGGTGCTTGAAACAGTCTACCGTGACGTCCGAGTGTCCTATGTGCCAGTGTTCGGTCTCGGACGGCAGTCCGCGTATCCACTCCTTCACCATCCTCGACACGAGCGCACCGCCGATGGTTATCACGAGGTCCGGAGCCATCTCGCGCCTCGTCTCCGGCGTGAGGGTGCGCATCACAGAGTCGATGTTGTCTATCAGCCACGGGCCGTGGAGGTTGGATATGCTCTCGCTCAGCACAGCCGTGTTGGGGGCCGAGGCGAACAGCTGCAGGGCCTTGTTCAGCCCGTTGTCCGGCGGCATGAAGCCCGCTATGACCATCACCCTGCGCGGGGCCGCCATATTCTCGGCCAGGGCCTTGGCTTCGTGGAGCGTGAGGGTGCGCTCCGGAGACAGCCTCAGTATACGTCTCTGGTCTGCGGGCCGGGCCGGGACGGTGCGGTCGAGTGGATTGTCCAGCCTGACGTTGATATGCACTGGGCCTTTCTGTCCGGACACAGCCTCGATGAGCAGGTCGTTGACCACGCGGTTTACCCACCATTCGCCGTTGTCGAAGTCGAGCCTCGCGCTGATGTCACAGCTCCGCTTGACGTATGGCTCGAGGGCGTTCTGCTGCCAGAGCGTCTGCGAGTCGTCCTGGTCTATCCACTCCTCGGGACGGTCGGCCGAAATCACTATCAGGGGCACGCGCCGGTAGTATGCCTCGGCCACAGCCGGAGCATAGTTGAGCAGGGCCGTGCCGCTGGTACAGCATACGGCCACGGGCTCGCCCGAGCGGACGCTTGCGCCGAGCGCCATGAAGGCGGCCGAGCGCTCGTCTATCACGGGCAGGCACTCCAGTCCGGGGGTGCGGGCCAGGGCAATGGTGAGCGGGGTGTTGCGGCTCCCCGGCGAGATGAAGACGTGCCTTGCGCCGTGGTCTCTGAGGAGGCCGGCTATGATGGCGGCTGAGAGCTTGTCTGAGGTGTAGCTGAGGTTTTCTTCCATACTTGGGCGCAAAAATAGTGTTTTTTGCCGACCGTTTCATCCAAAAGAGAGCGAAAAATGTTAATTTTGCAGTACAACTAACAGTCTGCATATGATAATCGCATCACAGAAACGTAAGGAAAACATCGCCGAATACCTGCTGTATATGTGGCAGATAGAGGATATTATACGAGCCAACGGCCTCGACATAGACAGGATAGAGAAGAACGTCATAGACAAGTTTGACCTCGCCCCCGAGGTGCGCAGGGAGATGAGAGACTGGTATGAGGGGCTTATAGATATGATGCGTCGCGAAGACCTTCAGAAGAGCGGCCACCTGCAGATCAACAAGAATGTC
>JAIDJD010000124.1 GCA_029052375.1 Duncaniella sp.
CGTATGGGGTCTGGGTTTGTGTCTTTTCAGTCTTCTGCCTGTGACGAGAGCCCCTTGAGGCTGTCCCAGCGGGGGTCGGTGGGCGCCTGGTCCATGCTGTCCATCTCGTCCATCAGCTGGTCTGTCAGCTCGGCGTCTTCGTCGGCGTTGCCTGCGCGGTGTTTGCGGAGCAGGGCGCTCATGGCCCTGTTGCACTTGCCGGCAGGATGGACGTGCTTGAGGGGCACGGCCAGGACGGCGGTGTCGTATATCATGTACGACACGTTGAGTGTCGGGGTCGACTCGGGGATGACGAGCTGGTCGTCGGTCTCTGAGTAGTCGTCGCCATACTTGACGGTGATGTTGTAGGTGGCGTCGATGGGATAGATCAGGTCGTCAAGACACCTGTCGCAGATGAGCGTGACAGTGCCGGCCACGACAAACGCGAGGCTGTAGAGCCCGTGTTTGTGGGTGACGGTGAGCTCGACGTTGAGGTCGGCGTCATGTATGTCCGTGCTCTCCATGTTCTCGAAGAACTGCTTATCGAGGTGGTAGTTAAACACTTGCGTACACTCGGGCATTGTCTTGAGCGGGAGCTTGAATTCTGAAAACTTTCCCACGGCAATAAGGGTTGAAAAAACTTTGCAAAGTTACAGTTTTTCTTTTGATTAACAAAAAAAATCGCAGTAAACTTTTTTGAGGGTTTTTGAGGGTGCGGTCGGGAGCATTCTTCTATAGGTAACTTACAAAATGCAGATAATGCAAAAAATACAATGAATTATGCCGTAATCATCTTCAAGTCGAAGAACATGACACGGCTTCTAAGTACATCGTCCTCTGATATTCCGAAAGCGTCTTTTTCGCTTTGCTCTGATTTATAGAGATGCTTAAATCCATTCTTAATGTAATAATGGATAGTCGAATCTGTGTTGTAGGCATCCACGAGCATATATCGACAAGCAGCCTTGTTGTTCTCATCCACAAACCAATATTTGAGGGCATCCATAAGCTGAGTGCCTACATTTAATCCTTGACCTTGAAATGCCTTGTTTACACCGAGACGACCTATCAACACCGCAGGATAACTGCGGTGGCGCTTTTGCTGTGGTATCTTTCTTTGGAGAACATTACGGGACGGATTGTCAAGAGTATAGGTCTTTATGCCGTCGTAGGAGAGAGTTGCGATCGCCACAATTTCACGCTGATTCTCTCTGTTTATCCAACAATACGTTTTGCCGAGCAATTCTTCCTCGTATAGAAACACATCATGGCTGAAAAAATCGTCAATGTCTTCGTCTCCACAAGAAAAGGGGTCGCAGTAATCTGCGACCTCCTTGGTATAAGGCACCATAAAGGTGTTTTCTACGAAACTATATTCTGCCATTGTCAGCCTTTGCGGGGAGGGAATATAATATTCTTGGCACTCTCCAACATGGTGGAAAGCATCTTACGCTGTGATTCAGAGAGCTTTGGCGTAGGCAATTTGCCATTGCGCTCCGCTTCTTCGGTGAAGATTCTTGCATCTTCGCCCCAAAGTTCGGGGGATGTTTTAATTGTCATTGCCATCGTTTTATCTCCTTATTTCTAATTCAAGTACAAAGGTACAACAAATTTCTCACATAATCAGCTCAATAGAGCCTTAAAACTATCAGTCGAGCAGTCCGACAAGTTCTCCGACAAGTTCTCCGACAAGTTCTTCGTCGGGAGCTTTTGCCGCGCAAAATTCAATGATTGGCCGCCGAAAAATTTGGACGGATGGGATTTAATAGCTATCTTTGCGACATCAAAATCATCCCCATCCCCTGATCGCCGGGCCATCTTCCCCAAGACCCGGCGACACCAAAGGCCGTAGAGTTCGTGAGAATGCTCGGTCTTTTTTTATTGTATATCAGAAGACCCCGCTCCTGTGGTGTGCAGGGTTGGGGTCTCGTTATTGTTGTGAGTTATGAGTTATGTCAGAGCTCGTGGTAGTTCTCGGTGTCGTTGACGCGATACATATCAGATGTATTTTCGCCATACCATTCAATGGCCTTCTTTACATATTCTGTTACTGTCATAATTCTTTTCTTTTATCGGTTTGTGCAATTTGTTGTTCAATGTTTATAACGGATGGCCGGGCTGATAGTTCTTGAAAATGTGTTAAAAATATGTTTTACAGCATATTTTTTGGCTTGTGCGAGGTTGTGGAGAATAAGGTAATGCGCTGGTTGTTGCCATTGACGCGCCTCTCCCGGGCTCGTAATTGCAGTTTGTGTCTTAGGCTGTATGGATATGGGCCTCCGGCCCTGAGGATTGTATTGGCTGCTTTTTCTTGGATAGTGTGAAAATTGTTGCAAATGTTGATACATAGTTAAATTTTCATAGAAAATACTTGTGGATATTTATTTTTATTTATACTTTTGTGACGGACGCGCCTCCAACCAATCAACCTGATTTTTAATATATCCCCCCCTTTGTTTTGATATGGCAAAACTATATTCATTATTTGCTGTCCTTGTAGCCTCGCTGTTCTTTGTGGGGTGTGATACAGCGGAGCCTGATGGTGATAAGTTCTATAAGGTTTATCTAAAGTTCACAGGCATGGAACCTGCGACCACACAAGAAGATGCGTATCACCTTGACTATATCTTTGAGATCCCGCAGAGAGGTGTGTCTTTTATAGCAGAGGAGACTGGTGGCCTTGACAAAAATGATGGTGAGGTCTATGTCTATGGAATCTCCATCGATGGAGACAACCACCATGTAAGACCTTATGAAGACTATGATTCTGAGGAAATCAGTGTCGTGAATCCCAAAACAGGAGATGTTCGGAAGTTTACCGTCAAGGTTGACGAGAACAGTTCGGACAAGGAGCGAGAAATTCAGTTGCATTTATCCAGTCCGACCTGTTTGACGGGTATAAAAATCAGGCAGGCAGGTCTGACAACTGACAACTGACCGCTCAACACGTATCCGGCGATGGGCCGGTACGTGTGGAAACATAAACTCCTCGGAGCATACGGCGGCATGGGACTAAGGATGATGCCATGCCGACGTCGCTCCGGGGAGTTTGTTTTATTGCTGTTATGCGCCTGCGGTGTCTTGCGGTCTGGGTGGGGGCGTCAGATGCGCTCGAGGACGGTGGCCACGAGGTCGCGGACGGCTGTCTTGTAGTTGGGGTTGGCTTCGGTGTTCATGCGGTTGGCGATGATGGCGCAGACAGTCATGGCCTTGTGGCCCATGAGGCGGCCGAGGCCCTGGAGGGGGGCTGACTCCATCTCGTAGTTGGTGACCTTGCGTCCTTCGTGGCGGAACTCCTCGATGCGGCGGTTGAGGTCGGGGTTGGCCAGGGGGAGGCGGAGCTGGCGTCCCTGGGGGCCGTAGAAGCCGACGGCCGAGATGGTGACGCCGCGCACCATGTCGTCGCGGCCGATGCGGTCTACGAGCTCCTCGTCGGCGTCCACTACGTAGGGCTTGGCCCAGAGGGGATTCCATCCGACGCTGTCGCAGAAGTCGTGCTCGAAGCCGAGGTCGGCCACCTCGTTGCGTCCGGCGTAGTAGTTGAGCACGCCGTCAAAGCCTATCGACTTCTCGGCTATGACGGGGGTGCCGAGCTTGAGCTCGGGCTGGAGGGCTCCGGAGGTGCCTATGCGCACCATGGTGAGGGTGCGGTGATTCTCCCTCACCTCGCGTGTCTCGAAGTCGATGTTGGCGAGGGCGTCAAGCTCGTTGATGACGATGTCTATGTTGTCGGGGCCGATGCCGTGCGAGAGACACATTATGGGCTTGCCCTTGTAGGTGCCTCCGATGGTATGGAATTCGCGCGAGCTCACCTCGAAGGTCTTGGTGTCGAAGAAGGAGGCCACCATGTCGACGCGGCCGGGGTCTCCGACAAGGATTATGCGGTCTGTCAGCTGGTCGGGACGCAGGTGGAGGTGGAATACCGAGCCGTCGGGGTTGATGATGAGCTCGGAGGGGGCGATGATCTGTTTCATAGCTGTATCTATTAATTGTGAAATCATAGAAGTCTGTAGTTTGAGCCTGGGAGCGAGAGCACGACGCGCCTCATCTCGAGGTCGATGAGCGTAGACATCAGGCGGTGGACCGGGATGTCGAGGCTTGCGAGCATCTGGCTGAGGGTGGCCTCGCCCGTGGTGCGCATCACCTCTGTGATGGCTTCTTCCTCGGGCGAGAGTTCTGTGAAGAGTTCGGTCTGCGAGCCTTCTTCGGGGCGGGGCTTCCATCCCATGTGCTTCATCAGGTCGTCGGCCGAGGTGACGAGGGCGGCGCTGTCCGAGGCTATGAGGCTGTTGCATCCGCGCGAGTATCTGTCGCTGATGCGTCCGGGCAGGGCGAGCACCTCGCGCGAGTATGCCGAGGCGAGGCGGGCCGTCACGAGGGCGCCGCCGCGGGTGTCGCTCTCGGCCACGAGCAGGGCGTCGCAGAGGCCGGCTACGATGCGGTTGCGGGCCAGGAAGTTACCTCTGTGGGTGGAGTCTATCGAGCGGTAGTCGGTGAGGAGGGCTCCGCCTTCGCGCACCATCCTTGCGGCTGTGTCGCGGTGAGAGGCCGGGTAGATGGTGTTGAGGCCGTGGGCCAGGACTCCGGCTGTGGGCACCCCCTCGGCGAGCGAGGCCCGGTGGGCGGCCACGTCTATGCCGTAGGCAAGCCCGCTGACCACTACCAGCGGGTCGGCCATCTTTCTGGCGAGGTCGCTGAGGAGGGTGGAGACAAACGTCGTCCCGTAGGCTGTGGCGTGGCGTGTGCCTACGATGGAGAGGATGCGGGCCGAGTTGAGGTCTGTCTGGCCGAGCATATACAGCATCATGGGTGCGTCGGGACACTCGAGCAGGCGCCTGGGATATCCGGGGTCTGTGAAGTAGAGGGTCCTGATGCGGTTGGCTGTCACGAAGGCTATCTCTCTCTCGGCTTCGCTGAGGGCGCGGCGGCGGACGTCGTCGGCATATATGCGTCGGTTGAGCCCGAGTATGGGGCGCAGCATCTTCTCGCTCATCTCGAAGAAGCGCTCTTCCGAGCCCACGCAGTCGAGTATCAGGCGGGCCGACTCTAAGGTGAGAGCCTTGAGCG
>JAIDJD010000125.1 GCA_029052375.1 Duncaniella sp.
TCGCCGGCATTCTTGGAACGGCCGCTAACGAGCTGGCCTACAGTTCCGATATCATTGTTGCCGTGCTTGGACACGAGACCGCCCATGTAAACCTTGGCGCGGAGACCCTTGGCTACGTCCTCGGGACGGGTCTCGAGGGTGAAGCCCTTGTAGAGCGATACGGAAGAAGCGAAGTAGTAGAGCTTGCCGCCCTCGAGCTGGAACACCTGACCCTCGGCAAACTTATTGTCGTCCATGAAGTGACGGAGGATGGTGTCGAGACGGCAGGCCTTGTACTCGTGAGCCACGAGGTTGGTGTCCTTCTCCCAGGTGTGCTGGATGAGGATGGGCTCGCCGCGCTCGCCGGAGGTTCGGAGCGAAAGAGTGTTGTAGTAAGAGTCTACGGCTACGGGAATGTCGGAGTTGATCAGGTTGACAATGTAGACGGTGTTCTCGTCGAGACCGTCTACGTGTACGTTGACCACGCCGTCCTTCATGCCGAGATCTGTGAGCTTGACACCCTCTTTCCACTTAGGATCGAGTGCGGCGTTGGGGGTCATCACGTCAGGGATGATTCTGACCATATCGGCGTTGAACATGGTGGAGTCAGCGTTCCAGCCGAAGTTCTGCTTGTAGGAGATAACGTCAGCGGCATCGACACCCTGCATAGCATTGTCTGCATTGAGGTTGATGGTAAAGTCGATGGAGTTGTTGCCGCGACCTTCGTAATTGACAAGGACAGGAGTAGCATAGCGCTCCTCGGTGCCCATGCCGCAATACTCGGCCCAGTGACGGCCGTCGCCGTATCCGTACCACTCAGAGTCGTGCTCGGGACCGCGGGGCGAGAGCACCTTGATGGCGAAGCGGTAGTCGGTAGAGTACTCGAGGTTGTAGAGCTTGAACTCGTTGAGGTCCTCGCAAACGATTACATACTCGTCCTCGTCAGAGATAGCCTTGAGGTCTGTGAGCTCCTCTAAGTCGCGGATAGACTGGAATACACGGGCCTTGGCCGCAATGTCGGCGGGAACCACGTCCATGACGTTCTTGCCGATGTAGATCTCGCGGGCACGGTTATTGTCCCAGTCGGCGGCCTCGCCGGAGGTGACACCGGTAGAGATGGCATAGCGGAGCTGATAGCCGGCCGCGCCTGTCACCTTGAACCAGGAGAGGTAGATGGTGTTGAGCTCCTCGGTGACGCAGTGTACGTTGGTCTCGTTGTCGTCGCCGGTAGACTCCTGGGTGCAGAACATTGTGCGGGGCATACGATCGAGATCGGCGGGATTGTCCACGGCGTTCTCGTTCAGGTCATCCTTACACGATGTCGCTGTTACTGCCATGAGGGCAGTGAGCATATATAAGAATTTCTTTTTCATGTTTTGGATTGATTGCAAAGGTTAAATCAATATCCGTACTGGTTGACGTACTGACCGTTGGAGCGGGCAATCACGTTACGGGGATAGGGGAGGATGTAACGTACGACGGGCAGGCTGGCAGCGTCGAGGGTTGCGGGCTCGGGAGCTGCGGTATAGATGCCGTTTCTGTTGATGTAAACGCGTCCGGTAAGTTCGTAGTCACAGTACATATAACCGCGGAGCGAGTAGCAGAAGTAGTCCTGGGGGAAGCCCTTGTTGTCGTCGAACCACTCGAAGAAGTTGGCGGTCGAAACCTTGAGAAGGGCACCCTCAGAAGCGCTGAGAGCCTTGTAGGCGTTGTGGATCTCAACCACCTTGACGGTCTGGTTGGGGAAGCGCCACTCGGGATAGGTAGCGGCGGCTGAAGAGCCGTTCTTCACATCGTTCTTGTAGTAAACCTGGATGGGGAAGACGCTTGAGTCGTAGAAATTGTCTACGCCGAAGTCGTGCCTCGACACATCCTCAAGCTCCATAGAGGTGCTGCCCTGGTCCTCGGCTACAGCGAAGTAGCGCCAGAAGTTCCAGAAGGTGTTCTCTGCGAGGAGGTTGTGACGGACGAGGTCGCGCCAGCGCATATTCTCGCCTGCAAACTCCCACTTGCGCTCGTCGAGGACAGCCTTGCGGAATGACTCCTGGGTCTGGGCGGCCTCGTCGACATACTTGCCGGTGTTGACAGCGTAGGGCGAATCGGCGGCCTCATTGCCATTCTCGTCCTTGACAGAAGAGAGACGGAAAGCGCGCTCGCGCACCTGGCGGAGAGCTTCGATAGCCTTGTCGCCGTTCTTGCCGGCTACGCCGTTCTCGCACTCGTTGACAGCCTCGGCATACATGAGGAGGACGTCGGTATAGCGCATATAGGGGTAGTTGATGCCGGTAGAGCCGGTGGTCTTGGGACCGAGGCCGGCGTTGACCCAGAGCTTGGACCACTTGCCGTTGTAGATGGTACGGCCCTTGGTGTTGTCATTGATGATGGTGGCAACGTTGCCGCTGGTGTAGTACCAGAGCTGGTTGACGAAGTCGCGGCGCATATCGCCCTCGGCGAAAGAGAAGCGATAGAAGGCGTTGAGCTGGGCCGAAGAGCTGGCGGCGCCCCAGTTGTGGGGAGTGGTACCGTCGGAAGCATCCATCTTGGGACCGTGGATGTAGCCGATAGAGCCGGTAGACTCGGTGCCGAAGGGAATCTCGAAGATCACGTCCTGGCCGTTGGCAAGAACGCCGTTGCACTCGTTGGTGAACACCTCGTGGTAGAGCTGGTTGGCTATCGTGAAGGAGCCTGAAGAGATCACAGAGTCGCAGTAGTTGCGGGCGGTCTCATAGTACTGGGTGTAGCTGTCGGGGTTCATGCGCTCCATCTTGCCGTACGAGCTGCCCTCGGGACGGAGGGTGTAGCCGGCGGCGGTGAGGGAGAGGCGGCCGATCATGGCCCAGGCCATCTCTTTGGAGATGCGGTCGCAGTCGCCGAGGACGGCGGCGCTCGTCATCTTGGGAGCTATCTCCTCGAGGTCGGCGATGAGAGCCTTGAGAATCTCGGCACGGTCAGTGACGGGATATACCATCGTAGGAGCTTTGTAAGAGGGGACGAGAGACATGGGGACGTCGCCGAACATCCAGATGAGGTCGTGGTAGTTCATGGCGCGGATCACCTTGGCCTCGCCGAGCATCTGCTCGTAGGTGGCGTGTGTCTCGAGGTCGGTGATGAGGTCGCTGTTCTCCATCTGGTCGATGAAGATGTTGGCGGCTTCGATGGCGGCGTAGAACTGAGACCATGCCTTGTAGATCTCGCCGGCGTCGGGGTCGCACTCGAAACGGCGATAGCCGTTGGTGGCGACGTAGTGGCCGTTCTGGATGGCGAAATCAACGTCGGAGTTGAGCGTATAGATGGTCAGGAGCTTCTCGCCGTAGGTATCGCCGGAGAGGAGGTGGGCGTACACACCATTGAGGGCTGTGTTGGCATCAGCCTCCGACTTGAAAGCCTCCTCGGGAAGCTTCTGCGAAGGGGCCTCGACGTCAAGATAGTCGGAGCAGGCACCCAAGGCAAGAGCCGAGACGGCTGCGATGGCTATATTGTGGAGTTTCATTGTGTTTGGATGGATGTTTAGACTTGGTTAGAAGGAGAGATTAACACCGAGAACGTAGCTGCGCGAACGGGGGTAGCGGTTGTAGTCGTAGCTCGGGGTAAGGCCGCTCTGAACGTCAACCTCGGGGTCAAAACCGGAGTAGTTGGTGATGATGAAGGGGTTGGCTACAGATGCGTAGAAGCGGCACTTGCTCATACCGGCGTGGCGGATGACGTTGGCGGGCAGCGAGTAACCGATAGAGATATCGTTGCAGCGGAGGAACGAGCCGTCCTCAACGAAGTAGCTCATGGTGACGTCCTTGTTGACACCTGCGGGGTTCCAGCGGGTCTGGCCCTCGTTCATGGACAGGTACATGGCCTCGTACTCGGGATAGTTGGTGTTCTTGTAGGTGTACTCGGCGCCGTAGACGTATGTCCAGCGGTTGGCATACTCGGCGAGGACATTCTTGCACTGCTGGTTCTTGATGTTGTTGCCGATAGAAGACGAGAGGTAGTAGTTGGTGGCGTTGTAGACGTCAAAGTCAACGAAGAAGGTGAAGTTGGCGTTGAAGTCGAACTGCTTCCACTGTGCATTGATGCCGAAACCGCCCTGGATGCGGGGAGTTGTGCGGCCGATGACAGTGCGGTCATACTCGTCGATCTTGCCGTCGGGATAGCCGTTGGGGCCGGAGATGTCCTTGAACTTGACCTTGCCGGGGAGGGTGGCGTTGCCTGCGCGGTCAGAGCTGTAGATGCCGTTCATGTCGACAGTACCGGGCTTGGGCACGTAGGTGTTGTTCTCGAAGTCGAACTCGTCGAAGCCGTAGAGGCCGTCGTAAACGAAGCCGTAGAGAAGGCCTACCTCGCCGCCTACCTGGAGGATGTAGTTGTCAAAGCCGGAAGAGCCCTTCTTGTTGGTGAGCTCGTCGCCTTCGCCGGCAAGCTTGTCGACTACCATCTTGTTGGAGCCGAGGTTGAAGCTTGCAGAGAGGACATAGTCCTTGCCGCGGAGGATGTCGCCGTTCACAGCGAGCTCGACACCCTTGTTGGACACCTTGCCGATGTTCTGGTACTGGTAGGTGTAGCCTGCGGTGGAGAGGATGGGGGTCTTGTAGATAAGGTCAGAGGTGGTGTTCCAGTAAACCTCGGGGGTCACACGGAGACGGCCGCTGAAGAAGGAGAGGTCGACAGCGAGGTTGCGGGTGAGGGTGGTCTCCCACTTGAGGTCCTTGTTGGGGAGGTAGGAGCCTACGCCGAACCAGAGGTCGCCGTTGTTCTCGCCGATGCCGCCGCCGAACGCAGGACCGCCCTCGGAGTTGGCATAGTAGAGGTAGCGCCACATATCGGCGTCTACACGGTTGTTGCCGGCCTTGCCGACAGCGGCACGGATCTTGAGCTCGTCAAGCCAGGAGACATCCTTGAGCCAGTTTTCCTCAGACATTACCCATGCGCCAGAAACCGAGGGGAAGTAGCCCCACTGGTTGCCGGGAGCGAAGACGGAAGAACCGTCGGCACGGAATGTGGCAGAGAAGAGATACTTGCGGGCGTAGTTGTAGTTGAGCTGGGCGAAGTAAGAAGTGGTGCGCGAGGCGGTGCCGAGCGAAGAGGTGCTCTGCCATGCCTGGCCCTGGCCCATGTTGTTGAATGCCTTGTCGGCAGAGATGTCCTTGGGGAAGTAGCGGTTTTTCTGAGTGGAGGACGAACCCTGCTTGTGGTAGAGCTCGAAACCGATGAGGGCGTAGAAGTTGTTGTTCTCCCTTACCTTCCAGTCGTAAGAAGCGGTGGTGGTCCAGGTGTAGGAGTTGGTCTGCTTCTTGGCGATCTCAGCAACGGGGAGGTTGTTGTTCTTGGTGCCCTCGCTGGTGGCGGGACCGTAGAAACGGTTGTCGTCAGAGAAGGAGATGGTGTAGTTGCCCTCGGTGCGGAGAGTGAGGCCCTCGATGGGCTTGTACTCGAGAGAAGCCTGGTTGGCAAATGTATAGGTGTGCTTCTTGCGCACGTTGGTGGCGATGTCGTTGACGGGGTTGGTGAGCGCATACTTCTGCTCCTCGAGCTCGTCGTAACGGTCGTCAGGCCAGGTGATGCCGATGAACTCGCGGATACCGCCGGTGGGGGCGTAGCGGAGAACGTCGATGATACCGCCGGTACCTACGCCAGAACCGCCCGCACCCTCGTCACGACGATAGGTCATCTTGGGGTTGAACTGGAATGTGAGGTTGGGGAGGATCTTGGTCTGGAGCTTGGTGAGGATGTTGGTGCGGCGCACGCCCGAACCGAGGATGATACCCTTGTCCTCGCTCTGTGTGAACGAGATGTTGAAGCGGGTGTTCTCGTTGCCGCCGCCGATAGAGAGGTTGGTCGAGTAGGAGAAGGGGTTGTTGCCCATCACCTCGTCCTGCCAGTCGTTGGTGCGCGCATACTTGTAGAGGTCCATGTCATAGGGGTTGCCGAACTGCTTGCGCCAGTAGCGGGCCTCGGAGCCGCGGGTGTTGGTGGCGGCGGCGGCATCCCACTGATACTGAACGAAGTCGTAGGTATCCATGAGGTCGAGGGTCTTGGAGATGTGGCTGATGGAGCCCTGGGCGTTGAGGGAGACCTGGGTCTTGCCGGCCTGGGCCGACTTGGTGGTCACGATGACAACGCCGTTGCCGCCCTTGGCACCATATATAGCGGTGAGGGAGGCATCCTTGAGGACGTCGATGCTCTGGATATCGGACGGGGGAATGTCGTTGATGTTGTCAACCTGGAATCCGTCGACGATGTAGAGGGGGTCGTTGGACTGGGTCACGGATGTCGCACCACGCACGCGGATGTTGATGTCTGCACCGGGCTGGCCGTCGACTGTGGTAACCTGCACACCGGCCACCTTGCCCTGGAGGGCGACAGCGGCTGAGGTGACGGGCACAGCGGCGAGCTTCATGCCGGATACGGAGCCTACAGAGCCTGTGAGGTCGCGGCGGGCACGTGTGCCGCCATAACCGATGACCACGACTTCCTCAAGGGTCTCGGAGTCCTCGAGAAGGACGACGCGGATGTTGGTCTGTCCGTTTACTTTTACTTCCTGGGTCTTGCAACCGATGTAGGAGACCTGGAGTGTTGCTTTGGGAGAAACATTCTTGATGGTGAAGTTACCGTCGATGTCGGTAGCCACGCCGTCAGCGGAGCCAAGGACCATAACGGTGGCGCCGATGAGGGGCTCGCCGGAATTGTCTTCGACCACACCAGACACGGTGATGTTCTGTGCATAGGCGGGGAGTCCTACGCAGAGCACCATCAAGAGAAGCATGGTTTTCCAAGCCGAAGCGATGGAAAAGCGACGCGGCTGTCGGCCACGTGCTGAGTTTAAGTCTTTCATGTTCTTGGTTAGTTGATAAATAAGATGAGTTTCATGCGATTCACAAATGGATATGAATGTTGGTTTTTTCGATTAGTTGTAGTTCTGATTTTTCTGTTTGCGGGTTGAGGTCTGAGGGATTAGAAGAGGTTGGATTTAGGTTGGTTATTTAGGGTTAACTATTAACAGCTTTGCGGTTGTGTTTCAGCGGGTTGACACGCTTAAAAAGGCACAACGGAAAGGTTTTTCCGGGTGTCTGAAACGTGTGAGGTAATTATTGCGTCACAAAGTTAGTATATTTTTCTGAATCCACAAAAACTTAACAAAAAATAACTCATTTTTTTCTGTTTTTTTTGGAGCGATTGCAGATTGATTCGTACCTTTGCGTACCGGATTTCGCCCATATCGGAAGCCCCTGCCGGAGCTTCCGGCAGGGTGGCCTAACCTCCATGAATACACCTATATAATATACAACCATGAAGAAAATCTACACCGTGCTGATGGCCCTCTGGCTTGCCGGCTCCGCGGCGTTCGCCTCGACGCCTCAGGAAGCCTGGGAGACAGTCTACCCGGCCATCGAGGCGCGCATCAAGGCGCCCCAGTTCAGAGACAAGGACTACAACATCCTATCCTACGGCAAGCGCTCGAAGACCAAGGGGTACCTCTACACCGAGCTCATCAACAAGACCATCGACCTCTGCTCCAAGGAGGGCGGCGGCCGGGTGGTGATACCCAAGGGCGAGTGGCTCACCGGCCCCATCACCCTCAAGGACAACGTCAACCTCCACCTGATGGAGGGCGCCACCCTGCTCTTCGTCTACGACCCCTCGCAGTATCCCCTGGTGCAGACCCGCTGGGAGGGCATGGACTGCTACAACTACCAGCCCATGATCTATGCCAACGGCGCCACCAACATCGCCCTCACCGGCAAGGGCACCGTCGACGGCCAGGCCGACAACTCGACATGGTGGGGCTGGAGCGCCAAGCGCGGCCATGACTACACCGGCACCGACCCCATCACCACACAGAAGGTGGGCGTGCCCCTGCTCCAGGAGTGGAACTCGAACGGCGTCCCCGTCGAGAAGCGCCGCATGGGCGACGGCTACGGCCTGCGCCCCCAGCTCGTGAACTTCATGAGCTGTAAGAACGTCCTCATCGAAGACGTCACCCTGCTGCGCTCGCCCTTCTGGGTGATCCACCCCGTATTCTGCGAGAACCTCACCGTGCGCGGCGTACACATCCAGAATGACGGCCCCAACGGCGACGGATGCGACCCCGAGTCGTGCAAGGACGTGCTGATAGAGCGCTGCTACTTCGACACCGGCGACGACTGCATAGCCATCAAGAGCGGACGCAACCGCGACGGACGCGAGGCCGCACGCCCCACCGAGAACATCATCGTACGCGACTGCCAGATGAAGAACGGACACGGCGGCGTCGTGGTAGGCTCTGAAATCTCAGGCGGCTTCAAGAACCTCTTTGCCGAAAACTGCGTGATGGACTCGCCCGAGCTCGACCGCGTCATCCGCATCAAGACCAACGCCTGCCGCGGCGGCGTCATAGAGGACATCTATGTGCGCAACATCAAGGTGGGCCAGTGCAAGGAGGCCGTCCTCAAGATCAACCTCGTGTATGACTACAAGGAGAACTGCGACCACTCCTACCCCCCCACCGTACAGAACGTCTATCTCGACAACGTCACCTGCGAGAAGAGCCAGTACGGCGTCAAGGTCGAGGCCTTCAAGGATGTCTGCAACGTGCGCAACATCGTGCTGACCGGCTGTCGCTTCAACAACGTCACCTCGGGCGGCAACTCGTTCGAGGGCCTCACCAAGAACGTCATCATAGCCAACACCCTATCTCTTATACACATATGACGCTGCCGACGATCTTACGCGGGTAGATCTCGGTGG
>JAIDJD010000126.1 GCA_029052375.1 Duncaniella sp.
GTCGGTCATCGTGGCCTCGGCGTTGAGCAGGTTGAGCGCGAGCTGCAGCAGGTCGTTGCGGCTTATCTGTCCCATCTCTCGCTTCACCTTGGCCACCTCGTAGAGCTTTCCGGCATTGGTGTGGTTCTGGCGAGCAATGCCGAGGTTTTCCTTGGCCATGAGCAGGTCGAAGAAGTGGGCCACGGCGTTCATGGCCACATTCTCCGTAGCGCTTATGAACTTAGCCTTGGCCTCTTCGTATCTCACGGGCTCGATGCGCCGGTTCCATTTCACGTTGTTGACGGCAAAGACCGGCTGATTGAGAGTCAGCGCCACGGGGACAGACATATAGCGGTTGAAAGCCCCGCGGTCCAGCTGTCGCATCCAGTCGAGCGACGTGTTGAGCGACAGCGTGCCGCCCGTGGGCCAGATGCTCTGCTCCACCGATATCTCGCCGCTCATCTGCATGACGTTGTTGCGCACGAAGCTGTACGACCCGTCTTCGTGCTGATAAGGGCTGTAGCTCTTGCGGTAGGAGGGGATAGTGGCGTTGAAGTGTACCTCGGGCAGGAGGTCGGCGCGGTAGGTGCGGTAGCTCCAATAGCTCTTGCGGAGCTCGTTGAGCGCGACGGCGGCGTCTACGCTGCGAGTGCGGGCCATCAGGACGGCCTCGTCGAGGGTAATGGGCCGGGTCTCCGCGCTCATCCCCGGGAGGATGAGCATGGAGGCGACCAGGAGAGAGAGCAGTCTTCTTAACATAGATTATTCTGTTTTGAGAGCTTCGGCGGGAGAGATTTTCATGGCCCTGAGAGCGGGAATCATCGAGCTTACGGCTATCATCAGAGCCAGGGCGCTCCATGTGATGGCCATGCAGCCGAAGAAGCGCAGAGGCTCGAAGAATGAGCCGTGATAGTAGGTGTTTAGCTCATAGTGGGTCAGCAGCCAGTCGAGACCTCCGGCCAGGGGAGTGACGAGGAGCAGAATCAGCTCGCCCTCGGCTATGACGCGGTTGAAGATGTCGCGTCTCGTGGCTCCGACGCTCATGCGCAGGGCTATCTCGGGGATGCGCTGCGAGGTGCGGAACCAGAATGTCCCGAGCACGCCGAGGAAGATGTTGAGCAGAAGGAACAGAGCTGTCATAACGGTGTTAGTGACTTCCTGTGCGCTCTCGAGCTGAAACTTGCGGCGTATGCTCTCCATAGACTCTACCGAGCTTATATAGTAGTTGCCTACCCTGAGCGGCCCGGTGGCGTCTGCCATGAGATTTTTTTCAAAGTCGGTGTCCATATTGTCGCGGACTCGTACCACGAGATTGTTGGCCCAGCGCATCTGTTTGGGTGGCAAAGGCATCATCATTGAAGGCCATGAATATTCTGTCGGATGATAGTCGTTGTTGCGGATGGCAGGGAACGCCCTCACTGCCCGCAGCGAGTCGTTTTCGCCCGGTACGGTGAACCATTTGCCGTAGCAATCCCTTACAGAGGCGATATCCTTGTTGCGCCTGAGAATGTTCTCGGAAACGAACATCTCTCCCGGTGTCATCCTTGAGAGCATATCGGCCATCTCTTCGGGGGTCTCTCCGTCTATGCCGTGTATGCGGAACACGCGTATAAAACCGGGTGTCACCTGCCGCATCTGCACCTGTCCCAGATCCAGCGTGTCATATTTCAGGTGTTTCGAGTTGTTAGAGCCACAGTATATCAATGAAGTCTGTCCTGTGCCCACAGCCTCTATCTCGGGACGGGCCTCGAGGCGTGCCATGAGGGTGAGCACATCCTCGCACTCTTCTTGGCGTGTGCGCTTGACGTATCCAGGATTGTCCTCGGTGAGTTTGGCGTGAGATATATAATAGACATGAGAGATATCGCTGCCGGTGGGCTCGAGACGTGAACCTGCAGTCCGCCAGAGCTGGTCTGCAAGAAACCACATCACCACGCTCACCAGGAGCAGTTCGACGGCAAGCCAGACATTGGTCCGCCACTCGTTGAGCATCTGTGTGAGAAGTTTTCTTTTCATCTTTGCTTGGGTGTTATTTTTTGCCTGCGAGGGCGTTGACCACATTGGTTCGCGAAGCCTGCCAGGCGGGCAGTGAGGACGAGAGTATGTTGAGGATAAGGCAGAAGAGCATTGCCAGGCCGAAGGTGTGCCAGCTGAGGAGCATCCCCGGGGTGAGAGCTGAGACCTCTCCGGTCACCGACGATGACGCGAGCAGCATCTCCGAGCCGAAGATGGCTAAGAGCGTGCTGGCGGCCAGGCCGAGGAGTCCGGCCATGACGGTGATGAGCAGGCTCTCGACAAAGAGGTCTGCGAGAATCTGCGAGCGTCTGGCGCCGAAGGCCCTGCGGACGCCTATCTCCTCGCGCCTCTTGGACAGGCGGCTGTGGGTCATGGAGCTGAGGTTGACGGCCGGGACGAGGAGCAGGATGGTCCACAGTATATACCTGCTCTTGCGGACACTCTCCATGTCCGGGTCGAGGTTGGCCCACTGGGTGTTGGCCGATGTCTCCTGGTCGTAGGGGCGTCCGCGCATTATGAATTTCCACCCGGCCTCTCTGGACTCGTCATGGAGACGGGCAAACAGACGGTTGTACTCCTCGCGGACAGCAGTAATCTCCTCCTTGGAGCGCGGAAGGATTATCACCTTGAGGCTTCCCATAAATTCATTCCAATTGTTGTTTATCGCCTGGGTGGTGGTGTAAGGCACCCATATGTCGGCATATGCGTCTGTGGCGAGGGTCGAGACGTCTCGGACCACACCCTTGACGCGATATTGCTTGTGGTTGACGCTGAATTCGCGTCCGGCGGCGTCGGATGTGCCGAAGAGGCGTCGGGCGGTGGACTCGCTGATGACAGCCACCTGAGAGGCGGCGTCAAACTCGGCGCGGTCGAAGGGCGAGCCGGAGATGAAGGTAAAGTCCATCACCTTCCAGAATCCGGCGTCGACGTCGAGAGTCTGCGCGCCGAAGGCCTTGCCCGAGGATTCGGATACAAGAGCCTCCAGAGGGTTGATGGTCAGGGCCGTGACAGCCTCGGGGGTCTCCATCTCGTAGAAGACGGCCTTGACCAGTCTGTGGCTCATGCCCGAGTTGGTCTCGCCGTCCTCCCAGTTGGTATTGGTCAGCGAGGTGAAGCGCTGCACCAGCCATCGGTCGCGGTTGCTCTCCGGGGCGAATGGCGTCACGCGGATCTCCTCCATCATCACCGTCACCATTATCAGGAATATGGCCAGGGCGGTGCCCGCGACGCTCACCCAGCTCACCAGGGGCTGTGAGCGCAGCGAGGCTATGGCCTGTTTCAGATAGTTCTGCATTGTAGTGTATTTGCGTTTTTTGGGGTGGGTGGTGAAAGATTACATTACCTGGCGTCCGTCGAAGAAGCGGATGATACGGTCGGTCTGCCGGGCCTGCTCCTCGTTGTGGGTCACCATCATTATGGTGCGTCCGTCCTCGCGGTTGAGGGCTTGCAGCAGGTCCATCACCTCTGCTCCCATCCTGGAGTCGAGGTTGCCG
Organism: Duncaniella sp.; assembly: GCA_029052375.1. GTDB lineage: Bacteria > Bacteroidota > Bacteroidia > Bacteroidales > Muribaculaceae > Duncaniella. The sequence goes on from JAIDJD010000126.1 coordinate 3,489, forward strand.
GTGGGCTCGTCGGCAAGGATTATCTCAGGATTGCCCACGATGGCGCGGGCTATGGCCACGCGCTGGCACTGTCCGCCCGAGAGCTGGGAGGGTCGGTGGCGCATACGGTGGGCGAGGCCAACGCGGTCGAGCACCTCGCGGGCGCGGCGCTCGCGCTCTGCCGCTCCGCACGAGCGGTAGAGCAGGGGGAGCATGACGTTGTCGATGACGTTGAGCGAGTCTATCAGGTGGAAGCTCTGGAAGACAAAGCCGAGCTTGGAGTTGCGGAAGGCGGCCAGCCCCGCGTCGCTCATGCCCGAGAGTTTGGTGCCGTCGATGGTCACGGTGCCCGAGGTGGGTGTGTCGAGCAGGCCCACGATGTTGAGCAGCGTAGACTTGCCGCAGCCCGAGGGGCCCATGATGCTGACAAACTCGCCCTTCTCTATCTCTATGTTGACATTCTCGAGAGCCTGGGTCTCGATCTCGTCGGTGCGGTAAATCTTGTTGATTCCCTTGAGTGATATCATATCTGCAGTTGTGTAATGGTTTGTTATCTTATGGATATTGTGTTGGATTCCTTGTATTTGGTCATGTCCGAGAGCACGACGCGCTCGCCGGGGGCGATGCCCGAGACCACCTGGACAAACTCGTAGTTGCTCTCGCCGAGCACTACCTCGCGCCTCTCCAGCGCAGAGCCGTCGGCCGAGACCACGAAGAGCTCATACTTGCCCGGCCCGGTGTAGACAGGCGAGTTGGGGATACGGACGGCGTCGTCCACGACGTCACACTTGATGTAGACGTCGGTGCGCAGGCCCGAGCGGAGGCGCGGATGGGCGTCCTGGGCCAGGCGGATGGTGAACGAGATGACGCCCCCCTGCGAGAGCGGGGTGACGTTTGAGACTGTCCCCTCGAGGCGCTCGCGCCCGATGCGCACCACGGCCTGGCCGCCAACGGCCACGCGGTCGCTGTATGCGTCGGGCATCTCGCCGTCGACGCGGAAGTGGCTGAGGTCCGAGATGACGGCTATCTTCTGTCCTTCGGTCACCTTCTCGCCTATCTGGTCGTTGATGTAGGTGAGGGTGGCGGAGCGCGGCGAGGTGATGCGGGCGTCGTCGAGTGTGCGGGTCATCTCAGCGAGGTTTTTCTCGGCTATGCTTATGTCGAGGTGCTTGACGCTCTCGCCGGCGCGGGCCACGAGGCGCTCGTTGGCGAGTTTCTGGCGCAGCTGTTCCAGCTCGAGGCGTCCTGTCTTGCAGGCCAGCTCGGCCTGGCGGACACGGTCGCCTGTGCCGGAGCCTATGCTGTCGAGATACCGCTCGTTGTTCAGCTCGGCCTCGAGGCGGTTTAGTGTCATCTCCTTGACCTTGACCTGCATCTCGAGGTCGCTCAGGCGGGTGTCCGAGTTGACCTCCTGTTGGTGGAGCTCATGGCGCTTCATGGCTATCTGGTCTGCCATCTTGTTGGCCTCGGTCTCGGTGCTCTGCAGGTCGAGGCGCAGCAGGGGGGTGCCGGGGCCCACCGAGTCGCCTGCCTGGCGGTAGACCTCCATGATGCGGGTGCTGATAGGCGAGGTGATTATCTCCTCGAAGGCGGGCGAGACATTGCCTGTGCCCGAGACGGTGATGTCTATGGTGCCCCTGTCGGCTGTCCCGATGTTGATGGAGCCGAGCTCTATGGAGGGTCTTATGACGCGTCCGGCCACGGCTATCGCGGCCACGGCCGCGAGCCCTATGCCTGCGGCTTTCAGCCAGCGCCGGCGCGATGTTTTCTTTCTTTCGGTATCGGATATCTGTCTGTCCATGTATCTTAAAAAAAGGGGTAGTGGGTCGGTAATTTCTGTGCCGCGTATACTCTCAATCTTCGTGCCAAAGATGTAATATACTGATTGTCAGTGTGTGGTCTGTTTAGGGATGTGTACGCTATCGGACACTTGTGTCCGTCCGTGTCCGCAAGACAGAGACCGCGGAGAGGCCATATGGGTGAGCCTCTCCGCGGTCCGGAGCTGTCAGATGTGTTGAGTCTTGATATTATTTCTGCACTATCAGTATGGTGATGGTCTGGTCGTCCGAGGCAAGCACCAGCTCGCCCTTGCGTCCGTTGTTGTATTCGTATGACCCCTTGACAGTCTTGTCGGCGTTGACCACGATGGTGCTGGTGGGGCCGGCCTCGTTGCCGCTCCCCTCGCCGTGGAGGATATTCTCGCCGAGCTTCTTGGCCTTGCCTATGAGACCGCCCAGCTTGTTCTTTTTGGGCTGTCCTGTCTCCACCACAACGTTGACCCACTCGGGCTTGGAGACAATCTTCCATGTCAGGTTGTTGTTCTCCTCATAGCTCGTGGTCGAGTTGGTGAAGAGGTCTATGTCTTTCTTGCCTCCGTTGCGGCCGAACTCGAGCATAGGCTTGCTGGCGCTGAACTGCACGGGGACTCCGGCCTGGGTCACCTTGACCTCACAGCGCTTGTTGCCTCCCGAGATTGCCACAGTCTGTTCGCGCTGGGCGGTCTTGTCGTTGCGGTCACACTCGATGGTCACGACGCCGTCGCCCTTCTTGACGGTCAGGAACGATGTGCCGTCGGCATTGCTGACAGGGAGCGCCGTCCAGTCGTCGATGTTGATGGCCGCGACGGTGACGGTGAGTGTCTTGGGATGGCAGTCGATGGCAAAGTCGTTGGGAGAGATGTTGAGGGCCTGCTCTTTCTCTTCCTTTGCGCTCTCGCCCCGGTGTCCGGAGTCAGAGGAGACGCCTCCGGCTGATATCTGGGCTATGATGTTGCGGCTCACGGCTATGGCCTGGTCACACTGGGCCTTCTTGGTCTGCGAGTCGTAGAGCTTCTTGGCCGAGGTGAATTTGGCTATGGCGTTGCGCTGAGACTTTATGGTGAGGGTCTTCTGGAACTGGAGACCCTGGTTGTAGAGCTTGTCGCCCGAGGTCTGTGCGCTCACGGCCAGAGAGCCTATGAGCATCATGACCAGCGAGGCGATGATGCGGGTGAGTCTGGATGCTTTCATTGGATTGGGGTAACGGATTGGTTCTTGGTTCTGTGCTGTGCAGGCGTCACTCAGCGGCCTCTTCGGTCTCCGCGGGTGCGGGCGCCGGCTCTATGGTGGCCGCATTGGAGATGGCCTCGAGGCGCTTGCGGATAAACTCTACCTCGGCCACAACCTCGGGGTCGGGGTCGTCCTGGAGGATGTCCGCCTTCTCTTTCAGCTCCCAGTAGGCCGAGTTGAGCGCCTTGTTGAGGCTGTCTGTCTCGGCCTTGTAGTCGGCCACGGTGATGTTCCTGGCCGCGAGCAGGGCGGCGGCAGAGTCTGCGCGGGCATACTGGCCCATGGCGGCCACGAGAGCCTCGTCATAGTTCTCGTCGTGCGCAAAGCCCACGGCGGCCAGCTTGCGTCCCTGTGCGAGACCCGCCTCGACCACAGAGCCGAGCGAGTCTGTGTACTGCTTCTCTATCAGCGCCTGGCGCTTGGCCTCGGCGTTGGATTTGTAGAAGCTTACGCCCACCACAGAGCCTGCCACGCAGAGCAGCACTATGACGCCCGCCATGATGTAGAGGCGGCGCTTGCGGGGGTCGGCGGCGCGCTTGACGTCGAGCGACTCGATGTCTACCCTCATCTCGGCCGAGGTCTGGTAGCGGAGCTCCTGGCGCTTCTCGCAGGCCTTGCCGATGATGCGGCGCAGCTCCTTGTCCTTGATGGCCTTGAGGGGCACCTTCTCCTTGGTCTGCTTCTCTACTATCTGGTAGCGCGAGCCCTCGAAGGGGACGTGGCCAACGATACACTGGTAGAGCAGCATACCGACGGCATAGATATCGGTGGTCTGGTTGTGGTGCTTGATGTCGCCGAGGCAGAGCTCGGGCGAGGCATACTCGGGCTTGCCCATGAAGGTATTGGCCACGGTGAGGGCCTTGTCGTGGGTGGTGAGGTTGTTCATCTGCTTGCAGATGCCGAAGTCGATCAGCTTTATCTTGCCGTCGTCGGTGATCATGATGTTCGAGGGGTCGATGTCGCGGTGGATATATCCGGCATCGTGGAGCGCCATGAGGCCCGAGAGGACGGCCTTGATGACTATCTTGGCGAAGTGTTCGGGCGACTTGCTGAAGTCGTTGAGCAGCTTGCGGGCATAGGGCACCTCGTTGCCGCGGCAGTCGTTCACCTTGCCCTCGAGCACATCGGCCAATGATACACCGTTGAGAAGCTCGCTGACCACATGGTAATGTTTCACCACATTGCCGTCAGAGCGTATCTCCTCGGTCTCGATGAAGCCGAGCATCTCCACGAGGTTGTCGTTGCGCAGCTGTATCGACGACTCGCGCCGTGCGCGTTCGATGGCCTGCTCGGGGAGTTCCATGAACATGAACTTGATGGCCACCGGACGTGTCAGGCCGGTCTTTGTATTCACGCTTTTGCCTGCATACACCTTGCCCATGCCGCCCTCGCCGATGGGGGTGCTGGCGGTGTCGACTTCATAATATACGCCTTCTTTCTTCTCCTTGGCGCCTTGTAATCTTACTATTGCCATTATTCAACAGCTTTTATAACTTTGTCAATATCATTCGTACACTTGCTGATAGCCTCCTGGCCGGCCTTGGTGGTGAAGCCCTTGTCCTTGTCGGGGTTCATCATTATGCCGGCATTGTTTTTGATGTAGGTGTATACCTGGTCTACGGACGATCTGATTTTCTTGTTTTTTTCAATAAGTTCTTTGTCTTTGCTCTTGGATGCGTGTCCGACGTTGTCTTTGCTCTTGTCTGCCGCAAGCTTGATTTTGTTGCTTGCATCCCGGACAAGGTTTTTGCGGGCGTCTACGACGGCTTTCCATTTCTCATTGGCCGAGCCGTCTATGTTCTTTTGGGATATCTCGCCCTTCTTGCCCTTGTCCTTGTTGTAGTTGTACAGGCTGGCAAGGATGGTCTTGGCCTGGTTGAGGGCTCCGGTAATCTCGACGTTGTTCTGCCTTATGGCCTTGGCTTCGGGACTTTCGGCCTTGGGGTTGACAGATACGTTGTCGTTGGCCTGGCTGACGGCGGGCTTGGGGTCGGTCTTGGGGTCTGCGGGCTCGGGATTCAGAGGCTCTGAGGTGCCATTCATGAGCTTGTCGGCCACCTGGGTGAGACTCTTGCTTTCAGCCTCTTTGGCTTTGTTGTCCTTCTTGTCCTTGTTGTCCTTGCCGCGCCGCTCCTCCTTGCCTTCGTCTTCAGCTTTAACCTCGGGCTCGTCTGAGGGTTCTGCATCGGCGGCGTTATCTTCCGGGTCCGTGTAGAAC
>JAIDJD010000127.1 GCA_029052375.1 Duncaniella sp.
AGCCGCCGCAGGCATAATAGGCGAGGTCAACACCAAGTCGTGGCTCCCGAATCCAGGATGCAAACCCGGGCAGGAGGCGTCACACCGCCCGCGCCTCTTCCCATCGCAGGCGACAATAGAGCGTCTCGCCAAGGCGGGTGTCCCCCTTGCCGTCAACAGCGACGCCCACTACCCCGGCCGCATACTTGCGGGGCGCGGGGCGGCGTTCAGAGTCATCGATTCGCTTTAGCCGCGGGCCTCTCAGCGGCTGCGCCTCTGCCCGCGCTCTTTGATGATGCCGTGGCGGAAGGCATACAGCAGCTCTGTGAGCTCGTCTATCTGGCCCTGGAGCACACGGCCCTTGTCTGTGTCCCTGACGCAGATGCGCCTGGCCGTCTGCTCTACCATTTTGTTGGAGCGCACGATGTCTGTCCCGTGGTTGATGGCATCCTCCACTGAGGTGAAGGGCTCGTGTTCCACAAGCTCGAAGTTGCTCGAGTGGTAGATGAGGGTGTATCCCGCTATGCCCGTGGTCTTGTGGTATGCCTTGGCAAATCCGCCGTCTATCACCATCAGCTTGCCTCCGGCGCGTATTGGGCTCTCGCCCTTGCCCGTGCGTACAGGGACATGGCCGTTGATTATGTGGCGCTGTTCGCCGTCGACGCCGAACTCGTCCAGTATCATGTCTATCACCTTCTCGTCGTCGCGCAGCTTGTAATACCAACCCTTCTCCTCCTTGCGGGCATCGGGGTCGTCGACAAAGTATCGCTCGAAGGTGGTCATCTTGTCCTTGTCGAAAAGCGGAGAGTCAGGCCCGCACCAGAGATACCAGAAGTAGTCCCGGGCATAATCCTTGTCTGCGGCCGGAGTGTCGTCGTTGAAGGCCGAGCGCAGCACAAGCCCTATGCCCGACATCAGCTCCTTGCCCTTGAGCTTGCGGCCCGAGAGCTCTACCTCGCGCAGAGAGCCGTCCTCGTTGAGGGGCATGGAGGCGTGGAAGAGCAGGTTGGAGTTGTAGACGCCATACATACATCCGTGCGAGAAGAGGCTGTCTATGTGGCGCCTCAGCGGGGTGCTGACGGTGAAGGAGTGGTGGAGCTTCTTGAGCATATGCCGCTCCTCGTGGGTCAGCGCATACGGGTCGGCAGGGTCTATCGTGGGGAACAGGGTGTCCGTCATGGCGTATGTCTTGCCCTCTATCTCCACAGTCCCGGCCCCGAGGTCAATCTTGTCGAGCAGGCGGCGTCCGCCCATGTTCCACTCCGGGTGAGACTCTATCATGCCTCCCTCGAGCTTGAACTGTATCACGGCTATCGCCTTGTGCATCTTGGCCATCAGGCGCATGGTCTTCTCTGTGTGGCTTGCCTCGCCGGCTGTGGACGAGGGCATGAACACCTCGCAGGGGTCGTCCTTGTATGTCTCCATGGCGAATGTAGCCAGAGGCAGCAGGTTGATGCCGTATCCCTCCTCGAGCGTGGTGAGGTTGGCATACCTCAGCGAGATGCGTATGACGTTGGCTATGCAGCAGTCGTTGCCGGCCGCCGCGCCCATCCAGAGAACGTCATGGTTGCCCCACTGTATGTCCCACGACCCGTAGTCGAGCAGGGTGTCGAGGATGATGTGGGCTCCCGGGCCTCGGTCGAATATGTCGCCGAGGATGTGGAGCTGGTCTATGCTCAGGCGCTGTATGACGTTGCAGAGAGATACTATGAAGTTTTCGGCCTGGCCTGTCGAGATGATGGTCTCGATGATGCGGTTGAAGTATGCCACCTTGTCGTATTCCGACGCCGACTCGTGCAGCAGCTCCTCTATGATGTAGGCAAACTCTTTGGGCAGGGCCTTGCGCACCTTGGAGCGGGTATACTTGGACGATACCGTCTGGCACACCCTTACCAGCTGGTGGAGGGTTATTGTATAGTAGTCTTCCAGGTCCTGTTCCTGTTCGACAGACTTGATGGCCTGCAGCTTCTCGGCCGGGTAGTAGATGAGGGCACATAGGCGGCGTATCTCGCTCTCGCGCATTGTGGTGCCGAAGAGCTCTGTCACCTTTCGCTTGATGTTGCCCGAGGCGTTCTTTAGCAGGTGGCGGAATGCCTCGTGCTCTCCGTGGAGGTCGGCCACGAAATGTTCTGTCCCCTTTGGCAGGTTCAGGATGGCCTCGAGATTTATAATCTCGGTGCTCGCCGCGCTTATGTCGGGAAATGTCTGTGCAAGAAGCTCGAGTATGCGCCTGTCGGCCTCAATCTTCGAGGCGCTGACAGCGGGGATATGCTGTGTCATTTTCAGAATTGATGCGTTAGGATGGGTTAACTCCGCCACAAATATAGTCACTTTTTTGTAAAGTCGGCTCTGCGGCGTCCAAAAAAACTTGCCGTCGCGGACATTATGTATTTTTTAGAATGATTTATATGAGT
>JAIDJD010000128.1 GCA_029052375.1 Duncaniella sp.
TCTCCCCACATCTGATTCCTATCACAATTCTTCTCCTCCCCCCCTCTCCCACACCCGACGCTCCGCTGACACTGAAATCACGCTTTAATACTTACACCCCTTTCTTACCCAACTTTCCATGAACCGGACCACCAACAAACCCGACCAGAGTTTCTGGAAACTCTGGAACCTCAGCTTCGGATTTTTCGGCGTGCAGATCGCCTACGCCCTCCAGAGCGCCAACATCTCGCGCATCTTCGCCACCATCGGCGCCGACCCACACTCGCTCAGCTACTTCTGGATACTCCCGCCGCTGATGGGCATCGTAGTTCAGCCCATAGTCGGCGCCGCCCGCGACCGCACCTGGAACCGCTTCGGGCGCCGCCTGCCCTACCTCATCCTCGGGGCCGCGATAGCCGTCATAGTGATGTGCCTGCTGCCCAATGCCGGCAGTTTCGGCTTCACCATAGCCGGAGCCATGGTATTCGGCTTCATAGCCCTCATGTTCCTCGACACATCCATCAACATGGCCATGCAGCCCTTCAAGATGCTCGTGGGCGACCAGGTCAACGAGCGTCAGAAAGGCCTCGCATACTCCATACAGAGCTTTCTCTGCAACGCCGGCAGCCTCGTGGGCTATCTTGCGCCCATCACCCTTACCGCCATCGGCATCAGCAACATAGCGCCCAAGGGCGAGGTGCCCGCCACGGTGACATACTCGTTCTACATCGGCGCCGCCATCCTCGTCCTCTGCGTGGTCTACAGCTTCGCCTTCATCAGGGAGATGCCCCCGGCCGAGTACAGGCGCTACCACGGCATCAAGGAGCAGGAGACAGGCGCCCCCAAAGCCAAGCGTCCCGGTATGCTCGCCCTGCTCAAGACCGCTCCCAAGACATTCTGGACCGTGGGCCTCGTCCAGTTCTTCTGCTGGTCAGCCTTCCTCTATATGTGGACCTATACCAACGGCGCTATCGCCGACACCGTCTGGAACACCCACGACGTACACTCAGAGGCCTACCAGCAGGCCGGCAACTGGGTGGGCGTCCTCTTTGCCGTCCAGGCCGTAGGCTCTGTGATATGGGCCGTGATGATACCCTTGTTCAAGAACCACAAGACGGTCTATTCGCTCAGCCTCGTGCTCGGCGGCATAGGCTTCATCTCCATCCTCTTCATCACCAACGCCTATGCACTCTTCTTCTCATACCTGCTCATAGGATGTGCATGGGCCGCCATGCTCGCCCTCCCCTTCACCATCCTCACCAACTCGCTCTCGGGCGAGAACATGGGGACGTATCTCGGCCTCTTCAACGGCACCATCTGCCTGCCCCAGATATGCGCCGCCGCCCTCGGAGGCGTCATCCTGCCCCTGCTCGGAGGCCGCCAGGTCAATATGCTCGTGCTCGCCGGCGTCCTCCTCATAGCCGGAGCCCTCTGCGTACGCCTCGTCAGGGAGACCAACGGCGAGGCCGCCAAGACCGACGAGATGCTCAGCCGGGAGCTTTGAGATGCAGGGCCTCAGTCTGCAGTCAGCAGTCATCAGGCCTATACGGCTTATATATCTTATAAATCTTATATATCTTATACCCCCCAACGACTGACGATTTGCGACTGAAGACAATGACCAGACTGATACCATTCATCCTTTGCGCTCTCTGTGCCTCAGGCGCAGGGGGCGCCGAGACATACACCAACCCCATAATCCACGCAGACTACTCGGACCCCGACGCAGTCCGCGACGGCGACGACTACTGGATGGTGGCCTCGAGCTTCTCGGCCTTCCCGGGCATACCCGTGCTTCACTCGCGCAACCTCACAGACTGGGAGCTGGCCGGACACGTCTACGACCGCCTTCCCTCGGGCCGCTACGACCTCCCCGCCCACGGCGAGGGGGCGTGGGCGCCCTCGATAAGGAAATACGGAGACACGTGGTATGTCTACTTCTGCACCCCTTCGGAAGGGCTCTTCGCGGCGACGGCCACGCATCCGGCAGGCCCGTGGACGCTGAGACAGATGGCAGAGACAGCCAAGTGGGAAGACCCTTGTCCCTTCCTTGACGACGACGGGCGGCGCTACCTCGTGCGCTCGGCCCACCGCGGAGGCCCCATGATACTCCACCGCCTCTCGGACGACGGCCTCGCCCTGCTCGACGACGGCGTCACCGTCTACTGCGACACCGTGGCCAATCCCACTCTCGAGGGCCCGAAGATGATGAAGAGAGACGGATGGTACTACATCCTCGCGCCTGCGGGCGGCGTCCGCGACGGATGGCAGACCGTGCTGCGCTCGCGCAGCATATACGGCCCTTACGAGAGCCGGGTCATGCTGCGCCCCGGAGGAGACTCAGGCATCAACGGCCCGCACCAGGGAGCCCTTGTAGACACTCCGGACGGGAGCGAATGGTGGTTCATCCACTTCCAGCAGAAGGGTGTCCACGGACGCATCGTCCACCTCCAGCCGGCCCGATGGACCACGGACGGATGGCCCGAGGCAGGCGACGCAGACCGCTATCCCGTGGCCTCGGCGCCACGCCCGCGCATAGCTGGCGGCCACCAGAGGCTAACGCCGGCCGCGTCTGACGAGTTCGACGCCCCCTGCCTTGGCCTGCAATGGCAATGGCAGGCGCACGAACGGCCTGAAAGCTACACCCTGTCCGAGCGTCCCGGACACATCAGGCTCCGCGCCCTGAGCTGTCCCACCGAGCAGGGCAATCTGTGGTATGCCCCCAACCTCCTGTTGCAGAAATTCCCCGCCGGGACCTTCACAGCCACTACCCTTATGCGCCCAGCCCTCGCCGACAGCCTCGCCACGGCGGGCCTCGTCACCATGGGCAACCAATACTCCTTCATAGCCGTCCGGGGCGACTCGATAGCCGTAGTGACAGGCCGTGGCGACCGCCGCTTTCCCGTCAGGCTACGCACTCTCGCCGCGGCCCCCTATGACGGCCGAGACATCTATCTCCGCGCCGAGATCACCGATGGCGGAGACAGCGTCAGATACTCCTACAGCCATGACGGACACGTCTTCACACCCCTCGGCCCCGACTGTCCCACAGCGCCAGGCACGTGGATAGGCGCCAAGACAGGCATCTTCTGCATCACGCCGTCCGCTCTGCACTCAGCCTCGCACGCAGACTTCGACTGGTTCAGAATCCACTGACCACGACACACGACAACCCCCGCAACAGAGCGACACTCACTGTCCTGCTGTTGCGGGGGTTGGATATTCTTCAGCGTGCCGCTTAAGGTCAGGGCCGCAGCTGCCAGAAGGCGACGGCCGAGGCGGCCGCTACGTTGAGCGAGTCCACGCCGTGGCTCATAGGGATGCGGGCCGTGTATGTGGCCGAGGATATCACCTCTGCGGCCAGGCCGTCGCCCTCGGTGCCGAGCACTATGGCCAGCCTCGGCTCTGCGGCAAGGGCGGGGTCGTCGATAGAGACAGACTTGTCTGTCAGAGCCATGGCCACCGTGGCATAGCCCAGGGCGTGGAGGCTCTCGAGGCCGCCCTCGAGCCACGTCCAGGGCACGAGAAACACCGAGCCCATGGAGACGCGTATCGACCTGCGGTTGAGCGGGTCGCACGACTCGGGGGTGAGCACCACTCCGTCTATGCCGAGCGCGGCGGCCGAGCGGAAGATGGCACCGATGTTGGTGGTGTCCACGACACCGTCTATCACGGCTATCCTGCGGGCGCCTTCGCGGCAGACCTCAGCGAGGCTGAGCGGAGCGGGGCGCCTCATGGCACACAGCACACCGCGCGTGAGGGTATAACCCGTCAGGCTGGCGAGCATCTCGCGCGAGCCCGTGTAGACCGTCATCTCTGGATGCCTGGCTATCAGCGGGGCGGCGTCGCCTGTGATGTGGCGCTCCTCGCAGAGCATCGACACAGGCTCGTATCCGGCGTCCATGGCCACGGCTATCACCTTGGGGCTCTCGGCTATGAAGAGACCCTTTGAGGGGTCGAGGCGGTTGCGGAGCTGAGCCTCTGTGAGACTTGCGAAAGGCTCGAGGCCGGGATGGGACAGAGATTCGATGCGGATGGCTGTCATAAGGCTTGGCGCGTGGATATCAGGGACGGGGTTTCTCTGTGGAGAGGACATACTTCCTGACCTTCTGGAAGAGGTCGTTGGCAAAAACGAATTCGTTGAGGGCCTCGTTGTCCGTGCGGTAGATGGCGTTCATGTCTCCCACCCACTCTCGGCGGCCCTTGTTGAGAAATATGATGTTCTCGCCTATGCCGAGGACAGAGTTCATGTCGTGAGTGTTGATGACGGTGGTGATGTTGTACTCGTGCGTGATGTCGCTGAGCAGCTCGTCTATCACTATCGACGTCCTCGGGTCGAGGCCCGAGTTGGGCTCGTCGCAGAAGAGGTATCTCGGGTTGAGGGCTATGGCGCGCGCAATGGCCACGCGCTTCTGCATACCGCCCGAAATCTCCGAGGGATACTTCTTGTCGGCGCCCTGGAGCCTTACCCTCTCGATGCAGAACTCGGCGCGGTCTCTGGCCTCGGCAGGGGTCATGTTTGCAAACATCGTCAGCGGGAACATCACATTGCCCAGCACGGTCTCGGAGTCGAAGAGAGCCGAGCCCTGGAAAAGCATTCCTATCTCCTTGCGCAGATTCTTCACCTCGCCGGTGTCCATCTTCATGATATCTCGTCCGTCGAAGAGTATCTCCCCCTTCTCGGGAGCCACGAGGCCTACGATGCTCTTGAGCAGGACGGTCTTGCCGGACCCGCTCTGGCCTATTATCAGGTTGGTCTTTCCGGTCTCGAATGTGGCCGAGACATCGTGGAGGATGGTCTTGCCGTCAAACGACTTGGTGACGTTCTTGACTTCAATCATTGCAGGAGGAGTTTTGTGAGGATTACGTCCACGAGCAGAATGAGGATGCTCGAGGCCACGACGGCGTTGGTAGAGGCCTTGCCCACCTCGAGCGAGCCGCCGTTGACGTAATAGCCGTAGTAAGAGGCCACGGAGGTGATGATGAACGAGAATAAGAGGCTCTTGATCAGGCCATACCACACATACCACTCGACAAACATGGTCTCGATCCCCTATATGAAGAGGTTGA
>JAIDJD010000129.1 GCA_029052375.1 Duncaniella sp.
GTGTAGAGTCCGGTGGCTTTGCCGTTGTACTCGCTGTTGAAATTCTGCGGGTCGATGCCCGAATGTGTCAGGGCGGTCTCCTGCTTGTGCCCGCCCCCACACGCGGACATAGCCAGTCCGAGGGCGCCGACAGCAACCGTCAACTTAAGAAAGGTCTTCATTATAAAATAGTTGATAGATTAGGTAAAAATTTTGGGTGTAAAATTAACACTTATTATCGGCCGCCGCAAATTTTTTTATATGTTATACAACATATTTTTCTATTTCTGAGGCAGTTCTGACAGTCGGCGCGGCCCAAAAACACAGAGGATGGCCCGGGGTTTAGCCCGAGCCATCCTCATGCTTATCGTATTCTGATCCGTGCCGGAATCAGAGAGTGGTTGGAGCGACAAATGTGCGCTTGGCCAGCTCGAGGTCGAGCTGATAGAGGCCTGTGCCGTTGTCTCCGATGAGGTCGATATTGTCGATGATGCCCTGCACGGTCTCCTCTTCCTCTACCTGCTCGGCGATGAAGTTGTTGAGCTTCTGGCGTGTGGCATAGTCGTGGTTCTGCTCGGCCAGGGCGTAGAGATTGTTGATGAGCTCTGTCACCTTGCGCTCGTGTTCGAGGGTGGAGACAAAGACGTCCTTGATGGAGTCCCAGTTCTGGGGCACACCGTCGATGGGCTGGAGAGCCACACGGCCGCCGCGGGCCTGGACGAAGTTCAGCAGGGCCTCGGCGTGGGCGAGCTCTTCCTGGTACTGTACGTGAAACCAGTTGGCCATGCCCGAACGGCCGGCGGCGGTGCAGTAGCACGACATCGAGAGGTAGAGATAGGCCGACCAGAACTCGGCGTTGACTTGCGCATTGAGAGCGTCTTCGATTTCTTTCTTGATCATAGTTGGGGTTGGTTTTCTGTATATATCAATAAAACGCCGCCGCGCCTGCCATATTATGTGCCCGACACTTTTTTTATGGCGGGCGGCGGCATACGCGCCGGCCGTATATGTTTAACACTTCAGGGTCGAAAAATCAACCGTTAAAATTTGCATAAAATAGAATAAATATCTAACTTTGCGATTGTATATTGACACCTGAGGCCTTGAACCGCAAGGTAAAAACCGCGCGCTCTCCAAGAGCCGGGACATACACCACACACAGACACCCACACGCGTATATACCCGGCAGCCCGGATGCTAAAGCACACACAAAGCAAGGCTCCATGAAAACCTCAGGCCGGGATACAGACTCTCACGCACACGCCGCCGCCACACCATGCCCGAATCAGGAGACGTCTATAGGGCAGAACATACACATCTAAACCAAGCTCTTATCAAGCCTTAAGCCCGCCAGAGATGAGACAAGTAGTAATAGGGAAACAAGGCACACAGCCCTTTCCCATCAACGACCCGAACGTAAGCCGGTTGCACGCCGTATTGTACATAGACGACAGTACCGGCAAGCTGAGCCTCGTCGATTCGGCCTCGACCAACGGTACATATATCCATAACGGCACACAGTTTGTGCGCATCCCTCCCCAGCAGCCCGTGCAGGTGAGGCCCGACACCATGATACGCCTCGGCCCCGAGACGCGGTTTCATATCTCGCGCATCCTGCCTCCGGCCAAGGCCAAAACCAAGGCCGAAGAGAAGCCCAAGAAGTATGACATCTCCGGATTGCGCGAAGTCTCCGAGACATACCAGACACGCAAGCTCGAGCTCGAGAACAAGCTGAACAACCTCAACGGTATGCGCAGCTTCACCGTCGTCATCAGCGTCATGGCCTCGGGCGGCAGCGGTGTCATCGGCAACGCCCTCGGCCTCAGCCAGTCCGAGAGCATCATACTGATGATATGCCTCATGGTGGTGCTCATCAGCACCCTGCTCTACTTCATCAACCGTTCCATCAAGAAGGTGACGGCCGAGCGCAACGAGAACGAGCACAACTATGCCGTCAAGTTCTGCTGTCCCAAGTGCCACTATTCGTTCCGCGGCAAGTATTACGAGAACATCCTCGCCAGCGGCAGATGTCCCAACTGCAAATCTGAATACCATGAAGGCAATTGAACGCATCCTGCTCATACTGCTTTTAGCGGCCTGCGCCTCTCTCGGTGCCGAGGCCCAGAAGACCTATGTAGTGAGCGTAGGCCTTGGCAAGTATCAGGACAACTGGGCCGCCCCGCTCTCCTTCGCCCCGGGCGACGCAAGGTCGCTGGCAACGTTCTTTGACAAGAACCGCGACTGCGAGGTGTTCATGCTGCTCAACGAGAACGCCACACGCGCCCATATCCTGCGCGTGCTGCGCAAGATGTTCGCCAAGGCCACGCCCAAGGACGAGATAATCTTCATATTCTCGGGCCACGGGTTCGACGGCGGTGTGGGCGGATACAACAAGGACGAGTTTGTCTACTGCTCGGAGATACAGGATATAATGAAACAGAGCCGGGCAGGCCGCAAGGTGATGTTCATGCAGAGCTGCCACTCGGGCTCCTTCTCCAAGAAGTACGGCGACAGGCAGGACCGGCGCCGCAACTACAGGCCGTCGGCGAGCAACGTGATGCTCTACATGAGCTCGCGCGCCAACGAGTACTCATGGGGCATCCAGGGCGCCTCGCGCTCATTCTTCATGGAACGCCTGTACCAGGGCCTCAGAGGGAGCGCGGACAAGAACGGCGACAAGAAGGTGACAGCCCGCGAGCTGTTCAACTACGTCAACCGCTGGGTGATATACGACAGCGACGGCGAACAACACCCGCAGATGTTCGGCAAGTTTGACGACGACATGGTGATAGTCAACCTCAACTGACAACATACACCCCCCTCTCTCCCCGCCACCCACCCCCACCCAGTCGTGTTGTGTCTACTCATTCCCCTGCCTTTTTGCCTGAATCATCTCAAACTCTCTTGAATCAATCCATCCTTCCATCCATCCTTCCATCCATCCATCAATCCATCCACCAATCCATCCATCCATTCATCCATTCAACA
>JAIDJD010000013.1 GCA_029052375.1 Duncaniella sp.
AGCTTGGGCGAGCGTATGCGTCCGTCCGACAGGCTCTCGGGCACGGAGGCTATGCGCCTCAGCTCTGTCAGGGCCTGGAACATCACAAACTGTGACTTGCGGATGCCCTCCGAGGCGATGCTCTCGTTGACCTTGTCGTAGTAGAACCGGCGCCTCTGCTCGTAGAAGTCGGCCTGGGCCTTGTCCATCTCCACGCTGAGGGTCTGCTCTACGCGGTCAGGAAGCTCGGTGAGGACATCCTTCTTGAGCCTGCGGAGCATGAAGGGGAATATCCTGCGTCTCAGCGAGGCCATGGCGTCGCGGTCGTCCTCCTTCATGATGGGGCCCGCATAGCGGCGGTTGAAGTCGTCCATGTCGCCCAGCATCCCGGGGTTGAGGAAGCGGAAGAGCGAGTAGAGTTCGGAGAGATTGTTCTCCAGCGGCGTTCCGCTCAGGGCCAGGCGGTGGGGAGCCTTGAGCATATAGACGGCGCGGGTCACAAGCGCCTCGACATTCTTGATGTTCTGGCTCTCGTCCAGTATGACGTAGTGGAACTCCTTGGCCGAGAACTTCTCGATGTCGTTGCGCACCATGGCATAGGTGGTGAGGACTACGTTGTGGCCGCAGGCCACGTCGAGGTCTCTGTCTGCCTGGTAGTAGACGTATGCCGACAGCCCGGGGCAGAAACGCGCTATCTCGTTCTGCCAGTTGAAGAGCAGGCTCCTCGGCATCACTATCAGCGTGGGCTCCTGCACGGCCGGATAGATGGTGGAGAGCATGGCTATGGTCTGGATGGTCTTTCCGAGGCCCATGTCGTCGGCCAGGCATCCGCCGAGGCCGTTGTCGTAGAGATAGCGTATCCACTTGACCCCCTCGGCCTGGTAGGGGCGCAGCCCCGCCTTGAGCGCGGGCGTCTCCAGGGGGGCGGAGGAGAGGCGGTTGAACCCCTCGTAGACCTCCCTCTGGCGGCGGAAGAGCGAGGGGTCTACTCTCTCGTTGAGGAGTTCCTCGATGTCGGGGAGGTCGAAGTACGAGACCTGCACCTTCTTGCCGGCGTTCTTCCTGTCGCCGAAGAGGCGCTCGAGGCGCCGCATATACTGCTCGTCGAGCACGGCGCGCGAGCCGTCGCGGAGGGTCAGGTAGCGGTCTCGCCGATACTGCTCGAAGAGCTTGCCGAGCGAGATTTTCTCGCCCTCGACCTCTACGGCGGCCTCCCCCTCGAGGAAGTCTATGCCCGAGGTGAACTTCATCGAGAGCTTGGGGCGCACGGGCGAGACCTTGTACTCGCGCAGGCGGTCTGTCCCGAGCAGGGTGAAGCCCGAGATGAGTGTCGGCAGGGCCTTGAGCAGAAAAGGACCCGCCACGCTCTGGGGTATGATGAAGGTATCGCCGTCGAGGTAGACCTCGCGCGCCTCCTTGCGCGAGGGGGCGTGGCGCATGATCAGCTCGCGCACCGAGCGCAGGTCGCTGTCGTGGTCGGCGGCCAGCAGGGGGTGTACCACAATCTGTGTGTCGGACACCATCGAGGCCACGCGCGTGAGGTCGAAGCGCTGGAGAAACTCAGAGTCCACGCCCCTGACCGACGATGTCACCCTCAGATGCAGGGCCATGTCGGGGTCGACCTTCTCGAAGACAAGGGTGGGGCGGGGCGCCACCTCCTCGGGGCTCATCTCCACGCGCA
>JAIDJD010000130.1 GCA_029052375.1 Duncaniella sp.
AGACCGCCTCGCACAAGAGCCAGCTGGTCAGCTATGCAGGCCCTGGACTGAAACCCGCGAGACGCCACCTCTGGCGTGTGAGGGTGTGGGACAGGGACGGCAAGGCTTCGGACTGGAGCAGAAAAGCAGAATTCCGACTGGCACCGGACAGAGACTTCCTCGACGGCAAATGGATAGGCGCTGTGAGCTACGGGCAGGCAGGTCTGCCCGAAGGGCGCAACTATACATACGACAAATGGAAGAAGCCGGAGGTGAAGGAGGCATGGGCGCGGGCCGACACCATGGCCTCGCGGAGCATCCTGCTGCGCGATGAGTTTGGCCTGCACGGCAAGGTCGCCGACGCCACGGTCTATGTCTGCGGCCTCGGCCACTACGAGCTGTCTGTCAACGGCACCAAGGTGGGCGACAGCGAGTTTGCCCCTCTCTGGAGCGACTACGACAAGACCGTCTACTTCAATACCTATGATGTCACCGGCCTTGTCAGGCAGGGCGTCAATGCCATCGGCGTCATGCTCGGCAACGGTTTCTACAATGTGGTCAGAGGCTCGCGGTACAGCAAGCTCCAGATAGGATTCGGCCCTGAGACCCTGTGGCTCAAGATGATTGTGCGCTATGCCGACGGACGCGAGGAGACCATCGCCGCAGACGGGACATGGAAGTATGACCTCAGCCCCGTCACATTCCATTCCATCTATGGAGGCGAAGACTATGACGCCCGCCTCGAACAGCCCGGATGGAATCTCCCGGGTTTTGACGACTCTGCCTGGAAGCCCGCCGCGGTACAGCGCGCACCGAAGGGCAGGCTCACACCGCAGATGGCTCAGCCTGTGAGGATAATGGAACGTTTTCCCATATCGAAAGTCCACAAGCTCTCTCCGGAAGAAGTGGCCAAAGCGAGCAAGCCAGCCAAACGCACCGTAGACTCCTCGGCCATAATACTCGACATGGGACAGAATCTCGCCGGTTTTCCCGAAATATCCGTCTCGGGAAAACGCGGACAGAAGGTGACGATGACTGTGGCCGAGAATCTTACGGCAGACAACGCCGCCGACCAGAGACAGACAGGACGCCCCCACCATTATACCTACACACTGAGCGGCAAAGGACGCGAAAAGTGGCACCCGCGATTCTCCTACTACGGATTCAGATACATACAGGTTGAGGGAGCCGTGATGGCAGGAGACCCCAACCCGCAAGACCTGCCCGTGATACATGACATGAAATCGTGCTTCATTTACAACTCGGCCGCGGAGGGTGGCGTCTTCGAGTGTTCGAGCGACGTACTGACCTCGGCCCACAGGCTGATACGCAACGCCGTCAGGAGCAATATGCAGTCTGTCTTCACCGACTGTCCACACCGCGAGAAGCTCGGCTGGCTCGAACAGGTACATCTCAACGGCCCTGGCCTGCTCTACAACCTCGACCTCACCGCGTATCTCCCCAAGGTGCTCCGCGACATAGCCGACAGCCGGCGTCCGGACGGCATGGTGCCGACGGTGGCTCCGCAATACGTGGTCTTCGAAGGCCCTGGCATGGAGTCTTTCGCCGAGTCGCCCGAATGGGGTGCCACGCTGATTGTGGCGCCATGGATGTATTACGAGGCCTACGGAGACGACAGCCTCATACGCAGGCATTACTCCGATATGCGCGCCTACACAGACTATCTCGCCACACGTGCCGTGGACGGCCTGATAGACTTCGGCCTTGGAGACTGGTATGACTACGGAGACTTCCGCGCCGGATTCTCGCGCAACACTCCGGTAGGGCTTGTGGCCTCGGCCCACTACTATCAAGACCTCATCTATATGGCTCGCTACGCCCGTATGCTCGGCCTGGAGCAAGACGCAGAGCGGTATTCAGCCACAGCCGGGAGAGTGCTCGCCTCATTCAACGAGAAGTATTTCGACCCCTCGGCCTGCGTCTACGCCTCGGGGAGCCAGACTGCCAATGCCCTGCCCCTCTTCCTCGGCATGGTGCCCGCAGAGAGCCACGCACGTGTGCTCGAGAACCTCGTCTCGGATATCCGCGACCACGGATGGAGGCTCACAACAGGCGACGTGGGCAACCGCTACCTCTTCCGCACTCTCGCCGACAACGGCCTCGACTCGGTGATGTACAGGATGCACAACCACTATGACGTGCCGGGATACGGATTCCAGCTCAAGTCGGGCGCCACAACCCTCACAGAACAGTGGGACCCCAGGCGCGGTTCGTCGTGGAACCACTTCATGATGGGCCAGATAGAAGAATGGCTCTTCCGCTCGCTCGCAGGCATACGCACCGACGAGTCTGAACCGGGAATGCAACACTCTACAATCCGTCCTAACCCCGTCGGAGACCTCGCATACGTCACCGCCACCACATCTACCCTGTATGGCGACATCAGCGTCTCGTGGCAACGCAACGTCGATGATTTCTCGCTCTCCGTCACAATCCCTGCCAACTGCACGGCAGACATCTATGTGCCGGGAGAAACAGAACCGACGCGCGTCGAATCTGGCACACATCTATTTTTCACCAAACTGAAAGAGTAGACCGCGATGCCTGTTATGAGAGGGGGGGGGTGCAAT
>JAIDJD010000131.1 GCA_029052375.1 Duncaniella sp.
CGCCGTCGCCGTCGACGTCGCCCACCGAGATGTCGTCAGGCGAGAATGTGTAGCTGTGTCCGTCCACTTTGCCGCCTTCGGGACGGTCGAGATGGACCTTCATGTAGGGTTCGGCCCATGCCTGCGCCTGGCCTGCGGCGGCCACGGTGGTGTTGGTGGCCCTCACCTCGTAGGTGGCGCCGGCCTGTCCGGCGGCGTCGAGATAGTTGGTCTTGGTCGAGATGGGCTGGTCGTTGATCTTGGTGCCGTTGCGGTAGATGTCAAAGGTGGTGTCTCCGGCGTCTGTGACGAGCGAGCGCCACGAGACAAAGACACCCTCTGTGGTGCCTACGGCCACTACGCCGCGGTCGAGATACTCGGCCTGCGGGGCTGCCGCGCTTGCCGTCCCTGCGGCGAGGGCCGCGGAGGCGAGACAGCTGATAAGCTGATGCTTCATGATAAAAGAATGGTTGTAGATTTATTTTTGAAAGGTAATTAAGGTCAGACGGTCCGGCGAGAAATCCCCTTGCCGACTGTTGCCGCGCCGGGCGTGACGACAGACGGCAAGGGGAGTATGTATGTTGCCGTTGGCGGCTTTGCAGGCCGTGTGTCAGAATTCGGCCTTGCCGGGGGTGCGGGGGAAGGGTATCACGTCGCGGATGTTGGTCATACCGGTCACGAACAGCACGAGGCGCTCGAAGCCGAGGCCGAAGCCCGAGTGGGGCACTGTGCCGAAGCGGCGTGTGTCGAGATACCACCACATATCCTTCATGGGGATGTTGAGCTCTTCGATGCGGCCGAGCAGCTTGTCATAGTCTGCCTCGCGCTCCGAGCCGCCGATTATCTCGCCGATGCTGGGGAAGAGGACATCCATGGCGCGGACGGTCTTGCCGTCCTCGTTCTGCTTCATGTAGAAGGCTTTTATATCCTTGGGATAGTCGGTGAGGATGACGGGGCGCTTGAAGTGTTCCTCGACGAGATAACGCTCGTGCTCGCTCTGGAGGTCGATGCCCCACTCGACGGGAAACTCGAATTTCTTGCCCGAGGCCTTGAGTATCTCCACGCCCTCGGTGTAGGAGAGGCGGACAAAGTCGCTGGAGATGACAAAGCGGAGACGCTCGGTGAGACCCTTGTCAAAGCGCTCTTCGAGGAATGCGATGTCTGTCGAGCAGGTGTCGAGGGCATACCTGATGCAGTACTTGAGGAAGTCTTCGGCCAGGTCCATGTTGTCCTTGATGTCGAAGAAGGCCATCTCGGGCTCTATCATCCAGAACTCGGCCAGGTGGCGGGGAGTGTTGGAGTTTTCGGCGCGGAATGTGGGGCCGAAGGTATAGATGCGTCCGAGGGCTGTGGCTCCGAGCTCGCCCTCGAGCTGGCCCGAGACGGTGAGCGAGGTGTGCTTGCCGAAGAAGTCTTTAGAGTAGTCGGGCTTGCCCTCGTCGTTTCTCGGGGGATTGTCCATGTCGAGGGTAGTCACCTGGAACATGGCTCCGGCGCCCTCGGCGTCCGAGGCTGTGATGAGAGGGGTGTTGAGGTAGAAGAATCCTCTCTCCTGAAAGTACTTGTGGATGGCGAAGGCGAGAGCCGAGCGGATGCGCAGCACGGAGCCGAACGAGTTGGTGCGGGGGCGCAGGTGGGCTATCTCGCGGAGGTATTCGAGCGTGTGGCCCTTCTTCTGCAGGGGATACGATGTGGGGTCGGCGGTGCCGTAGACCTCAAGTTCGTCTGCCTGGACCTCGCAGTGCTGTCCCTTGCCGAGGCTCTCGACGAGCTTGCCCTTGACGCGGATGCTCGAGCCTGTGGTGACGGGCTTGAGCTGGCTGTCAGAGAAGCGGGTCATGTCGAGCACCAGCTGTATGTTCTGGCTCGTGGAGCCGTCGTTGAGCTGGATGAACTGCACGTGTTTGTTGCCGCGGCGGGTGCGCACCCATCCCTTGGCCTCGACCTCGGTGCCTATGAGCTCCGGGGTGTTGAGCAGTTCTTTGATGGTGGTCTTTTTCATCAGTGCGAAATGTGGAGTATATGCCGCTGACGCATCCGCCCTCTGCATGGCGGGACAGGTGCGTCAGCCTTTGGTTGTTTTCAGTTATTCGAACGAGCCCATTTTGAGGTAGTTGACCTCTTCCTGGGTGAGGTAGCGCCAGCGGCCTCGGGGAAGGTTTTTCTTTGTGAGGCCGGCAAAGTAGACGCGGTCGAGCTTGGTGACGTGGTAGCCGAGGTGCTCGAAGATGCGGCGCACGATGCGGTTGCGTCCCGAGTGTATCTCGATGCCTGCCTGGTTGCGGTCTGTCTCTGTGGCGTAAGAGATGGCGTCGGCGTGGATGGGGCCGTCCTCGAGCTCGATGCCGTCGGCTATGCGCTGCATATCGTCTTCGGCGATGTCCTTGTCTGTCCAGACGTGATAGATTTTCTTCTTGACAAACTTGGGGTGGGTGAGCTTTGAGGCGAGGTCGCCGTCGTTGGTGAGCAGGAGGACGCCTGTGGTGTTGCGGTCGAGACGGCCTACGGGATAGACGCGCTCCTCGCAGGCTCCCTTGATGAGGTCCATGACGGTGAGGCGGCCGTTGGGGTCGTCAGAGGTGGTGACGCAGTCCTTGGGCTTGTTGAGCAGGATGTAGCACTTGCTCTCGAGGGTCACGACCTTGTCGTTGTACTCTACGACGTCGTCGTGGTTGATCTTGGTGCCGAGCTCGGTGACTACCTCTCCGTTCACCTTGATGAGGCCCTTCTGTATCAGCTCGTCGGCCTCGCGGCGCGAGCAGAGGCCTGCGTTGGCCATATATTTGTTGAGGCGGATCTGCTCGTTGGGATCGGGCACCTCTACCTCATACTGTATGCGCTTGGGGCGGGGTGTGAAGCTGCGTCCGCCCTGAGGCATTCCATACTGGTTCTGACGCATGGGTTTGCCACCCTGGCGGTTCTGGTTGTTGTATCCTCCCTGGCGGTTCTGGTTGTTGTATCCTCCCTGGCGGTTCTGGTTGTTGTA
>JAIDJD010000132.1 GCA_029052375.1 Duncaniella sp.
GTATGACGTCGACTCCGAGACCGTCATCGGCTTCCTCAAGGCCCACGGCCTCGACAAGGACTTCAAGCTCAACATCGAGGTGAACCACGCCACCCTCGCCGGCCACACCTTCGAGCACGAGCTCGCCGTAGCCGTAGACAACAATATGCTCGGCTCCATCGACGCCAACCGCGGCGACTACCAGAACGGCTGGGACACCGACCAGTTCCCCATCGACAACCTCGAGCTCACAATGGCCATGATGCAGGTGATCCGCAACAACGGCCTCGGCAACGGCGGCACAAACTTCGACGCCAAGACCCGCCGCAACTCCACCGACCTCGAAGACATCTTCATCGCCCACATCGCCGGCATGGACGCCATGGCACGCGCACTCGAGAGCGCCGCTGACCTCCTCGCCAACTCGCCCATCAAGGCTATGGTGACCGAGCGCTACTCCTCGTTCGACGGCGGCAAGGGCAAGGAGTTTGAAGAGGGCAAGCTCACCCTCGAGGACGTAGTGGCTTACTCCAAGACCGTAGGCGAGCCCAAGCCCACCTCCGGCAAGCAGGAGCTCTACGAGGCCATCGTCAATATGTACGTATAATCTCCCCGACAGCGAGAGTTGAAGGTTGAGAGTTGAAAGTTGAATGTTAAGGGCCTTCGGCCTCAGGTTGAAAGTTTAACGGTTCAACCCTCAACTCCCAACCTTCCAACCCCAATCTTTCAACTTTCAACCCTCAACTCTCAACCCTCCCACCCCAATCTTTCAACTCTCAACTCTAAACTCTCTACCCTCAACCGCCCAACTTTCCCTAACTGAAATACCATGACCAACTATCCCGAAAAAGGCTCCAAAGCCTACCTTTTCTCCATAGTCCTGGTAGCCGTCCTCGGCGGACTGCTCTTCGGCTATGACACCGCCGTCATCTCCGGCGCCGAGAAGGGGCTCCAGGCATTCTTCCTCGGAGCAAAAGACTTTGTCTACACAGACACCATACATGGCATCACATCGTCCAGCGCCCTGCTCGGATGCATCATAGGCTCGGCCCTCTCAGGCCTTTTCGCCTCAAACCTCGGCCGCAAGCGCTCTCTGGCCGTGGCCGGCGTATTCTTCTTCCTCTCCGCCCTGGGCAGCTACGCCCCCGAATTCCTCTTCTTCGACCACGGCGTCCCCTCAGCATCGCTGCTCGTGGCCTTCAACTTCTACCGCGTGCTCGGCGGCATCGGCGTAGGCCTCGCATCGGCCATCTGTCCCATGTACATCGCCGAGGTGGCACCCTCCGATATGCGAGGCACCCTCGTGTCCTGGAACCAGTTTGCCATCATCTTCGGCCAGCTCGTGGTCTACTTCGTCAACTTCCTCATCCTCGGCGAGCACACACAGCCCGTCATCGAGAAGATAGGCGAGACCATCTACAGCGTCTCGGCCGACTCAGACCCCTGGACCATCCAGACCGGATGGCGCTATATGTTCGGCTCCGAAGCCATCGTCGCCGGCCTCTTCACCATACTCGTCTGCCTCGTGCCCGAGTCGCCCCGCTACCTCGCCCTCATAGGCCGCGACGAGAAGGCCCTCGCAGTGCTCTCCAAGATCAACGGCCGCACCAAGGGCAAGGAAATCCTCGACCAGATCAAGACCACCGTCGACGTCAAGAGCGAGAAACTCTTCTCCTACGGCGCCCTCGTCATCTTTGTGGGCATCATGCTCTCCGTGTTCCAGCAGGCCGTCGGCATCAACGCCGTCCTCTACTATGCCCCCCGCATATTCGAATCGATGAACATGGGCAACCCGATGGTGCAGACCGTCATCATGGGCATCGTCAACATCTCGTTCACCCTCGTGGCAGTCTTCTCCGTAGAGAAGCTCGGCCGCAAGCCCCTGCTCATCTGGGGCTCGATAGGCATGGCCGCCGGCGCCTTCGGCGTGGCCATCTCCAACGTCGTGTCCGTGGCCCCCATCGTCCCCGTCGTGTCCATCATGGTCTACTCGGCCTCGTTCATGTTCTCGTGGGGCCCCATCTGCTGGGTGCTCATCGCCGAGATATTCCCCAACACCATCCGCTCGCAGGCCGTGGCCATCGCCGTGGCATTCCAGTGGATATCCAACTTCATCGTCTCCTCGACCTTCGTCCCCATGTACAACATGGAAGGCCTCGGCATGGGCTCGAGCTTCGGCCATATGTTTGCCTACGCCCTCTACGGCATCATCTGCATCGTGGCCGCATGGTTCGTGGCCTCGCTCGTGCCCGAGACCAAGGGCAAGAGCCTCGAGGATATGAGCAACCTCTGGCGCAACCGCGGCAAGAAGGCCTGACGCCCGCGCCGCATCCCCGCATATGCCGGGCCGCCTCTCCCCTCTGCATGAGGGGTGGGCGGCCCGGCTTTTCTACAGACCTCCCACAGCGCGGGCATCATGGCTCCGGACCACCCCGCAGGGGCGAATTTTGTGTTTTTTGGGGTGTAAAAACACAAAATTCCCCCCATTTGCCCTGATTTTACCCCTCGAGGCACACCCTGTTTGGTAATTTTGCGACGCAAAACCAACAAACCCGAATACCCATGAAACGCCTCCTGACATTAGCCGCTTCTGCCCTGACAGCCCTCGGTATGGCCCTGCCATTAGGCGCCAAGAAAATACACACCATTGGCGACAGCACAATGGCCAACTACAACGAGAGCTCGACCGATACACGCGGATGGTGTCAGTATCTCCAGCAGTTCCTGACCGGCATCGACGTCAACAACCGCGGCAAGAACGGAGCCTCGAGCAAGAGCTTCTACAAGGAGGCGCCCTACTGGACCACCGTCAAGGAACAGATGGAGCCAGGCGACATCGTCGTCATCCAGTTTGCCCACAACGACGAGAAGACACAGGGCATGGACGGCGACGAGGTCAAGGCATACTACACCTCGACAGGCAACACCGCCGCCGCAAACTCGACAGACTACCGCGGCACTGACCCCCGCACAACATACAAGGAATACCTGCGCAAGTACATCGACGAGACCCGCGCCCTCGGATGCGAGCCTATCCTCGCAGGCCCCGTCTGCCGTATGTACTTCTCCGGGAACACCATCCGCCGCAGCGGCCGCCACGACCTCGGCGACAGCTTCTCCAAACTCACCCCCGAAGGCATCCTCGAGAAGCAGAGCGTCCCCGCCTCTGACCACACCATGGACTATGCCGAGAGTATGCGCCAGGTGGCCATCGAGAAGGGCGTGCCCTACGTGGACCTCACCACAGCCACGGCCGAGCTCTACCTCGGATACGGACAGGCCGACTGCATGGCCATCATCAGCGACGGCGACGGCTCCACCCACCTCAGCGCCACAGGCGCCGCCCTCATAGCACGCCGCTTCGTAGAGCTGTGCCGCGAGGCCGGCCTGCTCGAGGGATACCACAACCTCTCGGGCGACCTCACACTCTCGCCCGCCGGAGGCAGCCTCGGCGAGGGCTACGTAGGCCAGACTATCTCCAAGGAGTTCATGGTCTCGGGCTTCAGCCTCACCCCCGCCGCCGGCGAGGCCACAGTCTCGGCCTCGGGCGCCGTTGAGGTGTCGGCCGACGGAGGCGCCACCTGGGGCACATCGGCCACACTCGCCTACACAGGCTCGACCCTGCTCGGACGCTTCCTGGCGCGCGTCAACCTCGCCGCCGAAGGCCTCAACTCAGGCTCCGTCACCGTCTCTGTCCCCTCGGGCATGACAGCCTCGGCCCAAGTCTCGGCCACCGGCATCACCCTCAGCGGCGGCGTCGAGGTCAAGGCCTACTGGCGCCTCGAGAAGAACGCCGACTGCGAGCTCACAGGCCCCGCACAGGTCATAGAGCAGAGCTGGCACGGCATGGAACTGCAGAGATACTCGGCCCCCAACGCCAACACCATATGGCCCGAATGGACCGGATACGACGCCTCGCGCAAGACCCAGCGCAACATCATCACGGGCAACGAGTGGCCCGCAGGCGAGATAGACGAGGTGTCCACACGATATATAGAGGTAGGCCTCACAGCCATGCCCGAGACCACGCTCGCCATAGACGCCCTCAGCTTCTTCCTCTGCGGATGCGGTGGCAACGGTATGTGTGTCAACGTATGGTACTCGCCCAACGACGACTTCTCCGACGCCAAGCTCATCTACAAGCAGACCAACCTGCCCGCCAACAATATGCAGTATGTGGAAGAAAAGCCTGTCCTCCGCCTACAGCCCGGACAGAGCGTCCGCCTGAGATTCTATCCCTGGTACAGCTCCAAGGCCACCGGCAAGACCATCTGTCTCTCTGACATCACCATCCACGGCTACGCCACCACCGATGACTCCAGTGCCCTCCCCGTTATCGGCGCCGGCGGCGAAGCCTCCGCCACATACTACAACCTCTCGGGCTATCCCGTGGCACACCCCGCCGAGCCCGGCATCTATGTTGAGCGCACCGTAAACGCCGACGGCAGCACCGTCTCGCGCAAGGTGAGGTTCTGAGACACAGCCCATCACGGGCAACCCCGAACCTAATCTATTGTTCAAGACTTCATATATATTACATGAATCTATAAATTAAGTCCGCGGACGCCGCATCCGCTATTCTCAGCGGCGCCGCACACGGTGAGGCCCTTATTCCGGCAGAAGGGGCCGCATCACCCAAGAAAGCCCCTGCCGCCGCGAGGGCGGTGTGGGTTCTCGACGCCGGAACATCCTCATCAGCCTCAGCGACAGCAGACTCAGGCGATGGGATGTTCCCGGTTGCCGAGTTCAGACGAGGCTCAGGCCCAACGATATTACCGGCCCGTGTGCCCGCTATGGCCCACAGCCGCAGACAGATTACAAAAAAAGACAGTAAGAAGCCGACAATAGAAAAACACACTTCCGGGCCGCCCGCACAGCCATCCCCCCCGGGGGACAGGCCGATGCGAGCCGGCAGGAAAGAAGAGACCGCGCTCAGCCCGCCGAGGGCAGGGCGCGGTCCCGCATTATGCAGAAGCCGCGCCCTAAAAATTTTTCCTTATTAAAAATTTATGATTATATTTGCAATCCCAAAAACACAGTCCTAAAATGGTAAGGAAATATGACTATCTTGTCATCGGGTCCGGCATAGCCGGCATGAGCTTCGCGCTCAAGGTGGCAGGCCACGGCACAGTGGCGCTCATCTGCAAGACTACACTCGACGAAGCCAACACGGCCCTGGCACAGGGAGGCGTAGCCTCTGTGACCAATCTTGCCGTCGACGACTTCGACAAGCATATACACGACACGATGGTGGCCGGCGACTGGCTCTCAGACCCCGCGGCCGTAGACAAGGTGGTGCGCAACGCGCCCGCCCAGATAGAAGAGCTGATACGCTGGGGCGTCGACTTCGACAAGAAGGACGACGGCTCGTTCGACCTCCACCGCGAGGGCGGCCACTCGGAATTCCGCATCCTCCACCACGCCGACAACACCGGCTTCGAGATACAGGACTCGCTCATCAAGGCCGTGCGCGCCAACCCCAACATCGACGTCTTCGAACACCACTTCGCCATCGAAATCATCACCCAGCACCACCTGGGCAAGATGGTGTCCCGCCGCACTCCTGACATCACCTGCTTCGGCGCCTACGTCCTCGACACCGACGCCGGACGCGTAGACACCTTCCTCTCGCGCATCACCCTCATGGCCACTGGCGGCTGCGGAGCCGTCTACCAGACCACCACCAACCCCCTGGTGGCCACGGGCGACGGCATAGCCATGGTCTACCGCGCCAAGGGCACGGTCCAGGACATGGAGTTCATCCAGTTCCACCCCACGGCCCTCTTCCATCCCGGCGACCGTCCCTCGTTCCTCATCACCGAGGCCATGCGCGGCTACGGCGCCGTCCTGCGCAACCTCAGGGGCGAGGAATTCATGCACAAGTATGACCCGCGCCTTTCGCTGGCTCCGCGTGACATCGTGGCCCGTGCCAGAGGGAGGGTGATGAAGGTGGACGGCGGGGCGCACG
>JAIDJD010000133.1 GCA_029052375.1 Duncaniella sp.
CCCCCCGCTGACACTTAGAATCCACCCTCCCCCGGGCCGCCACGAAAGGCAGACCGGGGGATGATTGCAATATACAAATATATATACTGCATAACGGTGTCTCAGGATTGCTTGCGGTAGGTGAGGGCGGCGATGGCCGAGAGGGTTGCGGCGAAGAAGAGGAGGTGGGTGTACTGCATCCATAATTCGGATACGGGTGTGGCCTTGAGGTAGACCGAGCGCATTATCTCTATGAAGCTGCGCGGAGGGATGGCATAGGTTGCGGCCTGGGCCCATGCGGGCATCGAGCGTATGGGGGTGAAGAGGCCGCTCATCAGCTGGAAGACCATGATGATGGCAAACATCACAAAGATGCTCTGCAACATGGTGGAAGAGCTGTTGGCTATGGCCACTCCCAGCCCCGACATCACCAGGCTGAAGAGGATGGCGGCAAGATAGATGGCGGCGATGCTCCCCGCGGGGACAAGGCCGTAGACAAGCCACCCTACGAGCATACCGACTGTCACCACCAGCAGTCCCGCCGCCCAGAACGGTATGAGCTTGGAGAGAACGAATGTCAGGCGCCCCACGGGGGTGACGTTGATGGCCTCGATAGTCCCCTCTTCCTTCTCGCTCACGAGGTTGAGGGCGGGGAGAAATCCGCAGATGATGATGAGAAGCACCACCATGAGGGCCGGAATCATATAGTTGCGGAAGTCAAGGGTAGGGTTGTAGCGGTTGACGACGCTGACCTTCGGCATTGTGGTCTCTGTCCCTTCCGAGGCGCGCAGCCGGGCTATGGCGTCAGTGACGGCCTCGGAGAGATAGCGGGCGCCGAGCATCCCCTTCGTCGCGTTGACGCCGTTGGCCTCTATGTCTGCGCGCGCCTCGCCTGTGACCATATCCTTTGAGAAACCTGCGGGGATGGTGAGCAGCACGTCGGCCTCGCCGCGCTCTATCTTCTGCATGGCCTCGACGCGCGTGCCGCAGATGGCCGAGACCGCGAGAGTCTCCGAGGCCGATATGTCGGCTATGATGCGGCGCGAGTCCTGAGAGCGGTCGTTGTCTGTGACGCATACCTCCACACGGCTCACGTCCAGGTTGGCCACAAGGGGTATGATAAGCATCACCATCAGCGGCATGACGAGGATAATCTTTGGGATGAGGGGATTGCGCCTCATCAGCGTCACCTCTTTTACGAGCAGGGCGCGGAGTATTCTTAGATTCATCATTTGGCGGATTTCAGTTTCTTGACCGAGAGAACGAGCAGTGCGGCGGTCATGGCCGCGAGGATGGCTGTCTCGCGCAGGACACAGGTGATGTCGAGCCGCTGTATCATCAGGCGGCGCATGGCCTCGATGTACCACCGGGCCGGGATGGCGCAGGAGAGCCACCGGAGCGGCGCAGGCATATTGTCTATGGGGAATATCATCCCCGAGAGCATTATCACCGGGAGCATGAACATCACCGTCGAGACTATGAGCGCCGTCAGCTGGGTGTCCGCGAAGGTGGAGACAAGCAGGCCTATGGAGAGCGAGAGCAGTATATAGAGCAGGGAGATAGATATTACGCTGAGGATATTGGCCGAAAATGGGATGCCGAGCAGGGTGTAGGAGGTCGCGAGCATGGCCGCGAGGATGATGCAGGAGAGAAGGAAGTAGGGCACAAGTTTGCCGAGAATCACTGTCGAGGGCCTTGCGGGCGAGACCAGCAGGAGGTCCATAGTTCCGGTCTCCTTTTCGCGCACTATTGAGACTGAGGTCATGATGGCGCATATCAGTATGAATATCATGCCGAGGATGCCTGGGACAAAGTTGTAGGCGCTCTTCATCTCGGGGTTGTAGAGAATGCGCGTGATCACCGGGCCCTCCTGCAGGCCCTCGGCAAGCACGCCCTGCACATATCCCGTCACGGCCTTGGCAGTGGCTGTGTTGGAGGCGTCCACCATTATCTGGGCCGATGTATTGCCGGCGTCTGTCTTGAGGAAGAGGATGGCGTCAGTCCGTCCTGAGCGCAGCATACGCTCGGCCTCGGCGGGCGATGCGAGCCCCTGGAAGGTGAAGCAGCTGTTGACACGCATATGCTCGAATATGGCGCGTGTGCCGTCTGTGTGGGTGTCGGCCACGGCGCATATACTAACGTCGTTGACCTCTGTGGAGATTGCAAAGCCGAAGAGCAGCAACAGCACCAGCGGCATCAGCAGGGTGATGGTCATGGTGCGGCGGTCTCGGACTATGTGGAGAGCTTCTTTTCTTACAAGCGATGTGAATATGGCCATGGCTCAGTCTGTCCTGACGGCGTCGCGGGCTACGGTGCGGAAGACGCCGTCTATCGTTGTAGATTTGTACTTCTGTTTCAGTTCGGCCGGGGTGCCGAGGGCGCTGATGTGTCCGTCCACCATTATGGATATGCGGTTGCAGTATTCGGCCTCGTCGAGGTAGTGGGTGGTGACAAAGACGGTGATGCCCTCGGACGAAGCCTTGTAGATGAGTTCCCAGAAACGGCGGCGTGTCACGGGGTCGACACCTCCGGTGGGCTCGTCGAGGAAGAGTATCTCGGGGCGGTGGATGGTGGCGGTGGCGAAGGCGAGCTTCTGCTTCCACCCCACGGGGATATCCCTTACCATGGCGCGGCGCACGCTCTCCATCCCGAGCTCGGCGAACAGGCGGTCTGAGGCATCGGTGGTCTGACGGGCCGTCATGCCGTAGACGGTGGCGAAGAGGCGCAGGTTCTCCTCGACGGTGAGGCGTCCGTAGAGCGAGAATTTCTGGCTCATGTAGCCTATGCGTTTCTTGATCTGCTCGGTGTCGGTGAGGATGTCGCATCCGGCCACGCGTCCGCTGCCCGACGTGGGACGGCTGAGCCCGCAGAGCATACGCATGGCTGTGGTCTTGCCTGCGCCGTTGGCTCCGAGAAAGCCGAATATCTCGCCTCGGGCTACGGAGAAGGTGATGCCGTCTACGGCAGTGAATGTGCCGAAGCGCTTGGTGAGGCCGTTCACCGATATCACATTGTCATTGCTGTCCATCGCGTGTGAGTTTTATGAAGAGGTCTTCTATTGTACCCTTGGCGGGGGCTATGCGTATGTCGCCGAGGCCGTACGAGCCGAGCGCGGATGCGGCGCGGGCAGGGTCGAACCCTTGCCCGGCCACCACGTGCAGCGTGGCGCCGAAGGTGTAGCAGTCCGTCACTCCCGGCATGGCTCTGAGCCTTGTCAGGAGCCCGAACATATCCGAGGCCGACGCTTCGTAGAGATTCTCGCCGAGGTTTTCAACAAGCCTCTGCGGAGTGTCGAGGGCTAGGATGTGTCCGCGGTCCATCATGGCTATGCGTCCGCAGAGTGTGGCCTCGTCCATATACGATGTGGAGACAAGGATGGTGATGCTCTGGCGGCGCAGGCCTGCGAGCATCTCCCAGAACTCGGCGCGCGAGACGGCGTCGACACCGGTCGTGGGCTCGTCCAGGAGGAGTATCTCGGGGCGGTGGATGAGGGCACAGCTCAGCGCGAGCTTCTGCTTCATGCCGCCCGAGAGGGCTCCGGCCTTGCGGTTGGTAAACCGCTCGAGCTGTCCGAAGATTGGGGCGATGAGGTCGTAGTTCTCTCTGACGGAGACGCCGAATAGCGTGGCGAAGAAGCGGAGATTCTCCTCGACGGTCAGGTCTTGGTAGAGCGAGAATCTCTCAGGCATATAGCCTATGAGCGTACGTAGGCGCCTGCTGTCGCGCACTGTGTCGAGGCCGCACACCTCTGCGGTGCCCGTGTCGGGTGAGGCAAGGGTGGCGAGTATTCTGTACAGTGTACTCTTGCCCGCGCCGTCAGGCCCTATCAGGCCGAACATCTCGCCACGTTCTACCCGCAGGTTCACTCCGTCGAGCGCCGTGAGGTTGCCGTAGCGCTTGGAGAGTCCGCTTGTCTCGATGGCCGTGGTCATAGACGTACCTCACCGTATTGCCCGAGTTTAAGCCTGCCGTCGTTGCGGACAGCAATCTTGACGGCATAGACCAGATTGGCGCGGCTGTCTCGGGTCTGTATTGACTTGGGGGTGAACTCGCTCTCCTCGGCTATCCAGACTATGGTGCCGGGATAGTCGAAACGCTCGTCGCCGCCGAAGTCGGCTGTGACAGTCACCTTCTGGCCTATCCTTAGCCCGGCGAGCTGGGAGGCCGTGAAGTAGGAGCGCAGGTATATCTCAGAGAGGTCGGCCACCTTGCATATCGGTCGCCCGGGAGTGGCAAACTCGCCCGGCTCGGCATAGCGGACAAGGACAGTGCCCGAGATGGGCGAGAGGATGGTGCTCTTGGCTATCTGCTCTTCTACCTGCTCGGTCTGATACTGTATGGCCGCGGCGTTGTCCGATATGGAACTGCGGTTCTTGCCGAGCGAGGAGAGGAGCGCCGTGAGTCTGGCGCGGAGGGTGGCGAGTTCGGCCTGGGCGTCGTCATGCTGCTTGCGCGTGGCGCCGCCGTCGGCAAGGAGGCGCGAGATGCGGTCGCACTCGAGCTGCTGGTGGGCTATCTCGGTGCGAAGGGCTTCGGCCTGGGCGGCTATGTCTGGCGACCCGCTCTCTGTGGCCTGGCGCTGGGCACGGAGCTGTTTCTGTTGCAGGGCGAGCATGGCGGTGTCTATGACGGCCACGCGCAGGCCGGCGCCAATAGTGTCGCCCTCGCGCACATCGACGGAGAGTATCTTGCCAGAGGTCTCGGCCGAGAGGGTCACGGCGGTGGCCTCGAAGATGCCAGTGGCGTCATATCCGGGCCCGGAAGAGCAGGCGGAAACAAGGGTGAGCAACGGGAGGAGCAGGGCGGGGAGGATATGGATTTTTCTCATCGGTTGAGTGTCTGTTTCAGTTTATAAATCTCTTGCAGAAGCTGTATCTCGTGATATTGAGCTGTGAGCATGGCTATGTTCTCATCCGAGATTTTGGCGAGCAGGGCGGTGGTGTCTATCACTCCGTTGGCTAGCTGAGACTCTGCGGCGCGGCGGACATCGGCCCGCAGGGACGCTATTCTGCTGTCGTCCTTCATCACCTCTCGCTGTCCTTCTATGGTCTCGCGCCTCGAGGCGGAGTCCAGGCGGGTGTTGAAGAGAAAGAGGTCGCGGTCGGCATTGATGCCGGCGGTGTTCAGGGCGCTCTTGCGGGCGGTGTTGCCCCGAATGTAGAAGGCGTCTATATTCCATGATATCTTGATGCCGGCCACAAGGTTGAGAGACAGGCGCCGCCTTATCATGCTGTCGAAATAGTCGAGGCCGGGATAGCCGTACCAGGCCTGTACAAAGAGTCCGACACGCGGCATCAGCGAGGTGTCGGCGAGGCGTCGCGAGGCGCTGTCAGCCTCCAGGCGGGCATCGAAGAGGCGCAGCTCGGGTCTGGCCGGGACAGCGTCGGGGGAGGGGAGGGCGGCCGAGGGTCTGGCCAAGGGAATGCCG
>JAIDJD010000134.1 GCA_029052375.1 Duncaniella sp.
GAAGAGAAGCCCGGATTTTTCGGCAGGCTCAAAAAGATGTTCGGCCGCTGAGCCGCCGCCCGCCCACCCAACCTCCATCTCTGCCAAGCCCGCCCCGCCTGAGACCCGGGGCCTGAACCAAACCACCACCACAAGCCTGTCATGATACCACCCGAGATACTCAACTACCAGATAATACGCCAGATCGGTTCGGGCGGCATGGGACACGTGTTCCTTGCCCGCAACAAGAACATAGAGCAGTATGTAGCCGTCAAGGTGCTGCATCCGCGCTTTGCCGGCAACCCCATGCTGCGCCAGAAGTTCAAGCAGGAGGCCGTGCTCCTGAGCTCGCTCAACCATCCCAACATCGTTAGGTTTCTCAACTATGTCGAGAACGAGTACGGCGTGTTTCTCATCATGGAGTTTGTCGACGGCATGACCCTCGAAGACTTCATCTCGAAGAAGAACGGCCTCATCGTGGAGAAGAGGGCCTACCCGATGATAGACGAGATTCTCGACGCGTTCTCGTACGCACACGCCCGCAACATAGTCCACCTCGACATCAAGCCGAGCAACATCTTCATCACCCGCGACGGCCACATCAAGGTGATGGACTTCGGCATCGCCAAGATTATCTCGGAGTCTGACCCCGAGAGCAACCGCCAGACCATGGGCACCCCCGAGTTCATGAGCCCCGAGCAGGTGCTGGCACGCCCGCTCGACGCCCGCTCGGACATCTACTCGCTCGGCGTCCTCATCCACCAGATGCTGACAGGGCGCGCCCCATATGACCACACCACCCTCAGCCAGCTCGAAATCAAGCAGCACGTCATCAACGACTCCCTGCCCAAGATGAAGGAATACTATCCCTACATCTCGGACGGTATGCAGAAGGTTGTGGACAAGGCCACGGAGAAGCTCCCCGACAAGCGATTCAGAAGCTGTGCCGAGATGCGCAAGGCAGTCAAGGACGCCGTCGACCCCGACCCTGTCAACCGCAAGCTGATATTCACCTGGGCGGCCGTCGGCGCCATCCTCGTCCTCGGCGGCCTCGCCGCATGGGACTACCTGCGCGTCAAGACAGACTATTATGCCGACTATACCGAAGAGTTCGGCATCCCCCGGGGCATCAACAGCCTCAGCGGACGCGAGATGCGCCACCGCAACATAAGCTACCGCATGGAGTCGTCGTGCCGCAAGCCGCGCCGCCTGACGCTGGTCAACTCGGCCGGAGTGCCCGTGAGACACACCGACACCGAGAACAGCAGCTTGCGCTATACCGACGTCGAGTATTTCTACACCGACAACGGCAAAATCGACTACAAGAAGGTCTACGACGAGTATGGCCGCCTGCTCTTCAAGCTCGACTATGACGAGAATCTGAAGACCGCCACCTTCAAGTATGACGACGAGTACGGCACCCCCATGCGCCTCGCCGCCGAGACCACCAACACCCACCTCAACATGATGGACGGCCTCAAGGAGCGCAGCCACATCACACGCCACCTGCTCAGGTTCAACGAGGAGGACGGCCGTCTCATGGAGGTGCGCTTCGCAGGCCTCAACAACGAGCCTCTCGGCGACTCGGACAACATCTACGGACAGGCCTTCGAGTATGACCGCGACGGGCGCATCACCACCCTCAAGTTCCTCGGGCCGGACGGCAAGCCGCGCAACAACCACATAGGCCTCGGCATCAAGACATATGGCTATGACGGCGACGGCAACTGGACCGAGGTGCGCTACTACGCCATGGACGGCAACCCGTGCCACGACGGCACCTACGTCTCTGTAGTCCAGATCGAGTATGACAAGTGGGGCAACCGCATGGCCGAGCATTACAGGAACGCCGACGACACCCCCGCCTTCCGCACCGACACCAAGAGCTTTGGCTTTGCATACGAGTATGACGAGCGCGGCAACCGCGTCAGGCAGACCAACCTCGGCCTGAACGGCGAGCCCATCACCTCGGACAAGGGCATAGCCACAGCTGTGAGCGAGCATGACGAGCGCGGCAACGAAATCAGGGTCAGCTATCTCGACCCCGAGGGCAATCCCTGTCCCTATCTCGGCGACGGCGACGCATACTACGGCATCGAAGCCTCCTATACAGACCGCGGCCTGATAGCCAGCCACACCACGCTCGACAAGGACGGCAAGCCCATGAGCCAGCCCTCGTCAGACGTCGCGAGCGTCAAGTGGGAATACGACACCGCCGGCTATCCCGTCAAGATAACGTTCTACGGCGAGGACATGAAGCCGGCCGGATTCAAGCACGCCCATGCGGGATTTGTCAGAGAGTATGACCAGCTCCACCGCGAGACCCGCACACGGTTTATAGACGCTTCGGGCAACCCCACACAGTCTGACGACCACCAGTGGGGCTACGAGCTCGAGTATGACGTGGCCGGCAACCTGGCCAGAGTGACACAGATAGGCAAGGACGGCAAGACAGCCGATGTCCAGGGCTTCCTCACCATCGTGGAGAACAAGTATGACGAGCGAGGCAACCTTACCAGCAAGGCATACTTCAACGCCAGGAACGAGAAGGCCACGTCGTATGACGGCACCCACCGCATCGAGTATGTCTACGACCCCGTCAGCAATATGCAGACCGAGGTGAAGTTTTACGACACCAAAAACCTCACCGGCTCGTACCACAAGGTGTATGACGCCAACGGCAACATGACAAAAGACTACTCGCTCGACGCCTATGGCCGTCTCAAAGGCAATGCTGAAAACTACGAGTTTGACAAATACAACCGCGTGGTCAAATACTGGACATCGCGCCTTGACGGCTCCAAGACCAACCAGGACGGATGCAACTTCTCGATATGCACTTTCAAGTACGACTCGAGAGGCAACATCATCGAGAGGACAAT
The DNA here is from genome assembly GCA_029052375.1 of Duncaniella sp. Classification (GTDB taxonomy): domain Bacteria; phylum Bacteroidota; class Bacteroidia; order Bacteroidales; family Muribaculaceae; genus Duncaniella. The sequence goes on from JAIDJD010000134.1 coordinate 2,862, forward strand.
GCTCGACACCGGCGGTCGCCCGGCCCTCGACAACTTGGGCACCTACCGCCGCGTATCCGAATATGACAACCTCAACCGTGTTGTCCACGAGCTTAACTACGGCAAGGACGGCAAGCCTGCCACAGGCCGCAACGCCTATCAGGAAGGCCGTGTGGAGTATGACGCCAACGGCAACATGACCGTCATCGCCGCCTATGACGGCTATGGCAAGCCCACCATCGGGGCCGACGGATACCACAAGCTGACACGCAAGTACAACAAGGCCAACCGCGTGGTCTGGGGAGAGTACACAGACCTCGACGGGAAGCTCGCAGACGCCAAGAGCACGGGCTATGCCAGATTTGAAAACCAGTATGACGAGCGCGGCAACGCCATATCGGAGAAGTATTACAAGAAGACCGGCAAGCTCGACTATGAATTCCGCGTCAGGTACAACGACCGCAACCAGGCCACCGAATATCTCTTCCTCGATGCCAAGGGGCGCCAGTATGACGGCACACGTATGTTCAGCCGCCTGGCCGTCACCTACGAGGAGGATGGAGTGACGCCCAAGACCCGCAAGTTCTACAACGCCTCGGGCTCGTGTCTCCAGACACAGCGCTACAACAAGAAGACCGACACATGGTCGTGAGCCCCCCACACTCCTCCCACCGACAAAAGCAACCAACAATCAAAAAAAACATAACAACCCGAATAGAAAAATGAAAACCATCAGACTTTTCCTGGCTGTGGCCCTGCTCGCCATCATGGGCACTGCGTCGGCCTACGCTGTCAGGCTCAACGAGTATGAAAAGCAGGCTCAGAAGAGCGTTGTGGACTATCTCCGCTCCAAGAAGATCGCTCCCAGCATCGACTCAAGCGACCAGTCTGTCTGCTTCAAGAAAGACGGCACACTCTACTGGATAGAGCTCAAGGGCGACGAGAAAATAATGCTCTACACCCTCCACCGCAACGGCATCAAGTTCACTAAGGCCGGAGACCCCAAAGGCCCCCACAAGTCAGAGGTGGCCATGATGGCCGCCAACATGGTCAACGACACCCAGGTGGTGAAGGCCTACCAGAAGGGCGGCACCGTGCGCTTCTGCCTGTCGATGTATGCCAAGACCCCAGAGGCATTCCTGGAGGCATTCCCCGCCCAGATGAGAGCCTTCGACAAGATACGCGACACCTTTGACAAGTACTACAAGCTCTGCAAGGTAAGGGTAGACTCTATCCACAGCTACTGGTATGACCTCGACTCGACCTCTGTAGTGATGGAACAGCGCCAGGCTCCCGGGACCACCCCCGAGCGAAACCTCAACATCTCGCGCATCTCGGTGCGCAACCTCGACGCCAACGACAACGTCATCTCGGACTACGACCAGGGCATCCGCAAGAGCAAGGCATCCTTCCTCCAGGAGAAGGTGACCCTCAAGGCATCCCAGCCCGGAATGTACAAGATAGGCGTAAGGCTCTATACCCCCGAGGGCAAGATGCTGATTCCGTCCAAGGGAGCCCGCTTCACCACAATATCCACCATCAAGGTCAACAAGGCCAACAAGGATGCCGACTATGACCTGATGAAGTTCGGCTCGCGCGACCCCGAAGACTGGGAGCCCGGCGAGTACAAGATAGAATTCTACGAGGACGACACCTGCATCTATACAGACGCCATCAACATCCTCTGACACACAGCCCGTTCTCTTCCCCTCCTCCCCCCCCTGCGCCTCTCTCCGCAGAGAATCCAAACCCCCACCCTTCATCCACAACACAAGCACGATATGAAAAAGACCGGATTGATGCTCTTTTGCGCCGCCATGCTGCTGACAGGCTGCAAGGAAAATCCGCAGGTGACCGCCGAGAAGCAGCTCGCCGCCGTGGTATCCCAGGTCAACCTTCCCCACAAAGTGGACCCCACCACCACCCTCACAGGCATCACGCTCAACAACCGTGTGCTCACCAGCCGCATCGAGATACCCGCCGAACGCCTCTCAAGGATTCAGCCCGACTCGCTCTCCAAGGCACAGGTAGAACAGCTGGCCACCAACCTCACCTCGCGCAAGCTGCGCGAGATAGCCATCAAGGCCGACGTCACCCTCCGCTACGTCTACTACAACGGCTCTGACTCTGTCGTGCTCGAGCTGTCACCCCAGGCTCTCGGCAAGTAATCCACGCACATGGAACAGATAAACATTCAGGCAGGCATCTCTGGCGCCGTCGACTCGCGCATCGGAGGCCGTCAGGAAAACCAGGACCACTACACCTTCTGCCCCACACCCCTCGGGCCTCTGGTAGTGGTGTGCGACGGCATGGGCGGAGGGCCCGCAGGCAAGACCGCCTCGACCCTGGCCGCGCAGACCATCGCAAGCTGTGTCTCGGCCGCCCTCCCTTCGGACAATCCCGCCCAGGTGCTCGACGCCTCCATCAAGTCGGCCAACCAGGCTCTCAACGACGCCATCGTGGCCAACCGTGCCCTGACAGGCATGGGCACAACCTGTGTGTGCCTTCTGCTCTGCAAGGGCACAGCCTACATAGGCCACGTAGGCGACAGCCGCTGCTATCAGCTGCGCAACCACAAAATCAAGTTCCGCACCACAGACCACTCCCAGGTGGCCGAGCTGGTCAAGGCCGGCACCCTCACCGAAGAGCAGGCGCGCATATCCCCCTACTCCAACATCATCACCCGCGCCATCGGCATCGGGCCGATGGTAGAGCCTGAGATAGACAAGGTGTCTTATCGCGCAGGCGACCGCTTCGCCCTCATGAGCGACGGCATCTGGGGCACAGTCTCCGAGCCAATCCTCGTGGCCGAGCTCTCCGAGGCGAGCACCGCCGAGGCCACCGTCTCGCAGATGACAGAGCGCACAGACAGCCGCGGCATACGCAAAGGCGGACGCCACGACAATCTGACCCTCGCCGTGGTCGACATCCAGGCCGGAGGCGCGCCCGCGGCGCTGCCCTGGAAGGGACTGGCCATAGGCGGCGCCCTGCTGTGCCTGGCCGCCGCAGGAGGATTCCTGGTGGGCAAGAGCTTCTTCAACAAGCCCGAAGATGCTATCACCGCCACCGGAAAAAGCTCCGGCGAAGAGCTCGCCCAGGATAATTCCAAAACCTCCGG
>JAIDJD010000135.1 GCA_029052375.1 Duncaniella sp.
GTTGAAGAGTTTCTCGCTGAGCAGGTTGAGGGCCTTCACCTTGTCTTCCTTGCGTATCAGGAACGAGATGTTGAAGTTCGAGCCTCCGTAAGAAATCATTCTGACGGGTATGTCGGCCAGAGCCTGGATGGCGCGGGCCTCATATCCTGTGTTGGTCCATTCCATGTTGCCCACGACTGCTATGATTACCATGTCGCTGTCTACGGTGACGGTGCCGAACTCCTTGAGCTTGTCGACAATCTCGGGGAGAAACCGCTCCGAGTCTATCGTCAGCGAGACGCCCACCTCGCTGGTGGCTATCATGTCTATCGGGGTCTTGTGTGCCTCGAATGTCTCGAATACGCGTGTCAGGAACCCGTAGGCCATCAGCATACGCGAGCTCTTGATCTTGATGGCCGTGACGTTGTCCTTGGCGGCCACGGCCTTGATGCAGGGGTCGGCTATGCGGTTGTAGATGAGGGTCCCCTTGGCCTCGGGCTCCATGGTGTTGAGCAGGCGGACGGGGATGTTGTCTGTCTTGGCGGGGAGCACACACGTGGGGTGGAGTATCTTGGCTCCGAAGTATGCGAGCTCGGCGGCCTCCTCGTAGTGGAGCTCGCCGACGGGCTTGGTGTTGTCCACAAACCTCGGGTCGTTGTTGTGCATCCCGTCGATGTCTGTCCAGATCTCTATCTCCTCGGCCTCGATGGCGGCGCCTATCAGCGAGGCTGTGTAGTCGCTGCCTCCGCGCTGGAGGTTGTCTACCTCTCCGTCGATGTTGCGGCATATATAGCCTTGTGTCAGGTAGATGTCGGCGTCGGGACGGCTGTCGAGGAGCGCCTGGAGGTTGGCCTGAATGTGGTTCATGTCAGGCTCTGAGTTCTCGCCTGTCTTCATGTAGTCGAGGGCGGGGAGCGCCTCGGCGTTGATGCCCCGCTCCTGCAGTAGGATGGTCATCATGGCCACGCTCATCATCTCGCCCTGGGCCAGTATCATCTTCTCCTCCACGGAGCTGAAAGAGGCCAGGCGGGTGAAGGAGCGCAGGTAGCTGAAGTATCCCTTGATTTCCTTCAGGGCCTTCTCGCGGCTCTCGTGCCTGTCGTAGAGCTGGGCTATGGTCTTGAGGTATTTGGACTCCAGGAGGTTGATGGTCTCCTTGGCGCCGTTGGTGTTGCGCTTGTAGAGATAGCCGGCTATCTCCACAAGGGTGTTGGTGGTGCCTGACATGGCAGACAGCACTATGATGTTGCGGCCACGGGGCGCTACGAGAGAGGCCACGTGGCGGATACGCTCAGCCGAACCTACAGAGGTTCCTCCGAATTTCAGTACTTTCATCCTTCGTTCAATCGATATTTGGGGTCAAAGTTACGAAAAAAATCTCATACATTCTTCATCATCTCGCAGACATCCTCTTGAGCAGGTTGTAGGATGCCACGATGCCGAGGCTCCCTGCCTTGGAGAGGTCTTTGAAGGCGGCGTCCTTGTTGCCGAGGGCGAGGTAGACGTATCCGCGGTTGTAGTAGGCCTCGCCGAAGTCCGGCTTGAGCTCTATGGCCTTCGAGAAGTTCATCAGCGCCGAGGTGTTGTCGCCCTCCTCGGCCTGGATGACGCCCTTGTTGTAGTAGGCCAGCGGCATGAAGGGCGAGAGGCGGGCCACGGTGTCGAGGTCGTCGAGCGCGCCGCGCAGATACTGGTTGCGTCCTATGACGGGCATCCCCTTGGCCTCGGGCTGGGCGGCGTGTGTCCCGGTCTTGGCCAGGAGATAGCCGGCATTGGCGCGGACAAGGTAGGCGAGGGTGAAGTCTGGCGTGAGGGCTATGGCCTTGCCGAGGTCGGCTATGGCGCTCTCGTAGTCCCTGAGGGTCATGAAGTCCATGGCGCGGCCGAGATAGTCGACGGCGCGGGGGGTGTGGCCCGCGAGGTACGAGTTGTAGTAGCCTACAGACTCGAAGTGGATACGGGCTGTCTCCTCGTCGGTGGTGTTGGGCTCGTGGTTGGTGACCTGCAGCACGAATCTCAGGGCCCGTGTGGCGTTGATCTGGTCTGCCTCTTTCAGATAGTCGCCGTTGAGCTTCAGCTCGGTGGGCGAGGTGTAGTATGTGACCATGAAGATGGGCTCGAGCTCTATGGCCTGGTTGCGGTCCTGGACACGTCCGCGTATCTCCTTGCTGTTGAATACCTGTTCGGGGTGGGTGTTGTCGCCTATGGTGGTCAGCGAGGAGAACCGGCGCTTGACCTGCTCCTGTGTCTCGCCCGAGGATGCGAGCAGGGCCGGGGCGCCTCCCTCGTCAGGGATGCTGTCTGCAGGCGCGGTGGCGTCCACGGCCTCGAACTGCTTGTCCGGGGTCTTCTGCACGCGTGTGTCGGCCAGGGCGAGAGACTTGTTGTAGTCTTTCTCGGCTCCGCGCATATCTCCCTTGCGGCGCTTGGCGTCGAAGCGGACAAAGTATGCCGCGGCAAAGTCGGGATAGATTTCTATCAGCTTGTCGAGGTCGGCTATGGCGCGGTCGAGCTGTCCTGTCTCGGAGAGTATTATGGCGCGGTTGTAGAGAGCCTTGTGGTCGTCAGGGTTGAGGTCGAGCACACTGCTGAAGTCCTGTACGGCCTTGTCGGTGTCGTGGACCTCTGAGCGCAGCAGGCCGCGGTTGAAGAGGGCTATCGTGTTCTGCGGTTCGAGCTGGAGGGCGTAGTCGTAGTCTGCGAACGCCCCCTGGAAGTCGTCTGTCATGTAACGCAGGAAGGCGCGGTTGATGAAAAATCCGGCGTGCTTGGGCTGCAGCCTGATGGCGCGGTTCATGTCTTCGAGGGCCGCGGCATAGTCTTTGGCCTGGTTGATGGCTATGTCGGCGCGCATTATGTAGCCGTTGACAGAGTTGCGGTTTATCGAGAGGGCCTTCTCGATATCCTCTCCGGCCCCTACGGTGTCCTTGCGCTCGAGACGCAGCCGCGCGCGGCCTATGTAGCCCCCGTCAAAGCCCGGAAAACGCTTGAGCAGGACGTTGTATGTAGAGTCGGCTCCGTCGAGGTCTCTGATGTCCTGCTGAGCCATGGCCTTGTTGTAGAGCAGGCCGCGGTTGTCGGGCAGCATACTCAGGGCCTTGGAGTAGTCGTCGATAGCCTCGCGCGTCTTGCCGAGGTTCTGGCGGGCCACGCCGCGCACCTCCCATGCGTCTACGATTAACGGGTTGCGCTCTATGGCCAGCGTGGCGTCCTGCTCGGCTCCGAGATAGTCGTCGAGGTTGAGCTTGGCCACAGCCCTGAAGAAGTATGGCTGGGCAAGGTAAGGTTTGGCGCTGATGGCGCGGTTGAAGTACTGTATGGAGAGGACATAGTCTTCGAAATAGAGGTTGTTCTGTCCTATCCTCAACACCTGGTCGGTGTTGATCTGTCCCCGCACGGCGGCGGGGAAAAGGATGAGCAGCAGTATGGCGAGGGGCGCGGAGAGCCTTGTAGAGATGCGCATTTCTTTGATTCGGTGATGGCTTATAGAATGCAAAATTACTATTTTGCGGTGGAATTGGCTATGTTGTTAAGTATTTTTTATACTTTTGTGTCATGATTTGCAGAGCTTTTGTTTCGCTTATGACTGCCTCTCTCCTCGTCCCGGCGGCGCTGGCCCAGACTCCCGGGATTCTTGACAAAAAGCTTGCCGACGGGGGTTATGTGGATGTCTCCACCCTCCATCCCGGCATCATAGTCAGCCTGATGTATGCCCGCGACGACAACTTCACGGGCCACCTGCTCTATACCCCCGGGCTGATGACGCGGGCATGGCTGCATCCCGATGCCGCCGAGGCTCTCGGGCGTGCGGCGGCAATCCTCGACAGTGTGGCTCCGGGGACACGCCTCCTGGTCAAGGACGCGGCCCGGCCTATGGAAATCCAGAGACGTATGTTCGCGTCGGTGGCAGGGACTCCCAAGGCCCGCTATGTGGCCAATCCCGGCAAGGGCGGGGGACTGCACAACTTCGGCCTCGCCGTAGACATCACCCTGGCCGACGCCGAGGGCAAGGAGCTGCCTATGGGCACACCCGTAGACCACCTCGGCACGGAGGCAAACATAGACCGCGAGCCTGAGCTGGTGGCCCGGGGAGTGATTTCGGAGAACGAGAGGCAAAACCGCCTGCTCTTGCGGAGGGTGATGCGCAAGGCGGGATTCTCGACCATCCGCACCGAGTGGTGGCACTTCAATCTCGTCTCCCTGCGCATAGCCAAGACCAAATATCGGCTCATAGATTGACAATCTGAGCAAAATTTAGTAACTTTGCACCCCCAAAAGAGCCAAAT
>JAIDJD010000136.1 GCA_029052375.1 Duncaniella sp.
ACTCGTTCGCCGAAGTTGCGCGCCTGTATGTCCGTGTGAAGGCTTTTTTTGAAGAGTTGATGGTGATCAAGGCCGGGGTCCTTGCGGGCAAGCAGTACATCACTCCCGGCGGGGGCGTGAAATGCACTTCTGTCGAGGAGCTTGACAGCGTTTACCGCTGTTATTTCCTCTCCGAGCAGGACGGCGAGAAGACCGAGGCCAAGATTGTGGCCGGAGACCAGGCGATAGCGCAGATGTTCAACGCCAAGGAGGGCACCTCCAACAAGGTGAGCAACCACCGCTGGTGGCGCCTCGTTACGGCTGTGAGCAATGACGCGTACACAGATGCTTCGGGCAACCGCTACGGCTGCATAGACCTCTCCAAGACCGACTGCGAAAAGGACAGCGACATTCCGCAGGCGGGCGACGAGATAGTGCAGTTCGGCAACCGCTCCGACCGAACCCGCCAGGCGGCCATGGTGTTCAGCACTGTGGATGCCGACGCGCCCTCCATCAAGCTCTTCACCGGCATAGACCGTTACTCGCTTGCCGACAGGGACATCATATCCTACGGCTACGACCCTGTCGAGGGCAGGGCCTATTTCAACTGCTACGGCAACGCCTACATCGGCAACCGAGACGGCTCGGCCTATATGAGATACACCCCCGAGGACGGCCTTGAGGTCAAGGGCAAGATATCATCCAAGTCAACCATAGACGGCAAGACCCTGGACGACTATTTCTCTGACAAGGCCTCGTCGACTTTCCTTGTCCGCTACTCGGCTGACAAGGCTGACTGGCATCCGTCCTATGTGGAGGGCGATATGTGGATGCAGACCTCAAATGACGGAGGCAAGACATGGAGCGAGCCTATCCTTATCTCGGCGAGCGGGTATACGACCAATCTTCTCCACAACTCAAAGGGGCCGTTTGAGCTCTCGGTGACTGAGGATGGAGACCATTATAGTTTGAATTGGGACAGCACTGTTCACTTGGAGCAGGGCAAGACCTATACAATCTCGGCCAAGACCAATGCCGCGAAATTCGAGGCAAAGCACGGCCCGGACGGAGACAAATGCGTGATGTGGATTTTCAACAATAGCATCACTCCGTCTGTATGGCAGATTGTGTCCGGCACGGACATGGCCACTGACGGAAGCAAAGGCCATGCGTTCGTATGGAATCATCCCACCGGCACCTATTTCCTCCGCGTGAACTTCTACGCCGCGGGCGACTGGTGGGCAAAGGAGGTGAAGATTGAGGAGGGCGAGAATCCCTCTCCCCAATGGACACCAAACCCCGAAGAGATGATAGGACAGGCCGGAGCAGACGGCCGTTACCCTGTCTACCAGTGGGCCGTGAACACCGACCCGAACAAAGCGCCCGAAAGCGGCTGGCAAGGGGCGCCAATGAGCGCCAAGCCGGGCGAGTATGTGTGGATGCGGAGCGGAGTGGTGATTCCTCCGGCAGAATCGCCTCCCTCTTGGGACGCTCCCGTGCGCCTTACAGGCGACAGGGGCGAGAGCGGGCAGAGCGTCTACTCTCTCGACCTCTCCAACGAGATGGCGGGCATAGCCTGCGACGCGAAGGGCAACGTCACCGGCCCATATCCGACTGCGCAGGCTTCAGTCCACAAGGGAGGCGCGGTAGTGGCCTCCGGCATCGCCTACTCCATAGCGCAGGCCACGGGGGCGTCGGCGGCCATAACTGCTGGCGGTCTCGTGGAGGTGACGGGCATCACATCAGACACCGCAACAATCATGGTTCAGGCCAAGGTAGACGGGCTGACCTTGCAGACCTCCATGTCGCTCTACAAGGTGAGGCCCGGCGCCAGCGGAAGCGGTTTTTCCGACAATATGCTGACAGGCACGAGGGATTGGGAAGGATGGAACTATCCGTTCTCTATCTTCAAGAAAGACGGCTATTTCCAAGGCCTGGATGTGCTTAACGGTGTCCCTGTCTCCGGAGACACGTATTTTGACCTGACACTTGCTGGCGCCCTCAACCTTGAGCCCGATACAGTCTACACCTTCTCGGTGTGGGCCAGGGGCGAAGGGCGTTTTGTGAGCTATGTCTATTCCAATGTGTCTGCCGAGGTGCTGTACATAGACGGCAAGCCATCCGGACACAAGCAAGATGACACCAATGCCTCGCACGATCTTACAGACGAGTGGAAGCATTATTCTGTCATATTCCGCACTCTCGACCGCACCGACTTGCAGAACAAGCACGTTATCGCGGCAAGAATTTTCCCCGGACAGGCAAAAGAAATCTGGGTAGCGGGCGCAAAGGTGGAGAAAGGAGAAAACCACACACCCTCATGGTCTCCCCATCCCTCTGAGATGGTCGGCAAGGACGGAGCAGACGGCGAGGCGGCCGTGGTCTACGCCCTCGAGCCGAGCGTCAACAACATCACCAAGGACGGCCTCGGCAATCTCTCGGCCTCCTCAGTCGCCTGCTCGGTCTACAAGACCACCGGGGCATCCACAAGAGAGCTGACCGCAGAAAAGACGCTGGCCTACCTCCGTGTGCCCGACGGCGCGAGCGGGACGCTCCCCCATGCCTCGGGGACATCCTCGGCCATAGACATCCTCCCCGACACAGAGTCGGTAATCTTCGAGCTCAAGGACGGCGACACCCTTCTTGACCGAGAGAGAATCCCGGTGCTGACCGATGCCTCGGGGATTGAGGACGGAGGAGTGAACGTCCTGCGCAACAGCGCCTTCGAGGCGACAAGGTACTGGGGCATAAGCCCGAAGTATTCGCATATCTTCACCCAAAACGGCCTGCCCGTGGGGGTGAGCGGTGTGCGGACAGAAGTGTCGGGCCTCTCGGAAGATTCGTGGATAGGCATATATCAGGGATGTGAAACAGCAAGGGACAGCAACGGCAACATCACCAGGGAGGGCAACAAGGACATGGTGTGCCGGGAGGGCGAGTACCTGACCCTTTCGTTCCGGTACAGAAGCATGAACACAGACCGCGGCGTGTACGTGGCCATGTCTGTTTTCAATGACGACGGAGATACACTGGAGTATGGCAACGAGACACTCTCCGAACCCACCGGGCCGGAATGGACAGCCTACTCCAAGACAATCCGTTGTCCTGCCGGCTCTGAGACATTCTCGCTCAGGCTCTGCCTTGTCCGCAACGGAGTGCTCGAGATAGCCATGCCTCAGATAACGAGGGGCAACAGGGTTGCGGACTGGAGGCCGTCGCCTCTGGATTTCAGCTACATCACCGAGGCCCTCAAGAACACCTTCGAGGTCAACGGCGGACTTGTGCTTGCCTCTCTCATAAAGCTCGGCTACACGGACGCCGATGAGAATTTCCGCGTGATGGCCGGCCTGAGCGGCATCTACAAGAGTTCGGAGCGCGGAGGAGGCCTGGCCATGTGGGCCGGCGGCGACCAGATTGACGCGGCCGACGACCCTACAAACGGCGCCACCTTCGGGGTGCGCCACGACGGCACGGCCTATGCCTGCAAGAATGTCATGCGCTTTGAGCCCAACCAGGTCGCGGTGGGCGACGGCGTTTTTCTCAGCAAGGACGGCCTGCGCCTTCAGGTGGGAGCGTCTATGAAAGCCCATATCACCAACAAGCCCGTCAGCATAGACCTCGCCGCCCTTCAGTCGAATGTCAACACCGCGAGGCTCGAAAAGGATTTTGTCTACGGGCTCAGGGTGTCGGGTATGTTCACCTACATCAAGACCGCGCCGGCAAAGTCTGAGAGAGTGAATTTGGGAGAGCTTACCGAGGGAGCCGTGGTGACACTGCATATCCAAGGGCGCATGAAATACAGCTACCGCAAACCCAGCAACACAGGCTCGTTTTATCCGGATGCAGGAGCGCGGCCTATCAGTCCTTTGGCGTACATAAGGTTCAGCTCCATTGAGGAAGAACCTGCTGTCATCGCTGAAAAAGCAGACACAAGAAAGCAAAATGGAGTTTATACAGCAGAGTACACC
>JAIDJD010000137.1 GCA_029052375.1 Duncaniella sp.
GTGGTAGATGGTGTGGTTGATGCCGAGTTTCTTGAGGGCGAGCACACCGCCGATGCCGAGGAGGTACTCCTGCTTGATGCGGTTCTCCCAGTCGCCGCCGTAGAGCTTGTGGGTGATGGGGCGGTCAAACTCGGAGTTCATGTCAAAGTCGGTGTCGAGCAGATAGAGCTTCATGCGGCCTACGTTGACGCGCCAGATGTGCGAGTAGACGATGCGCTCGGGGAAGGGCACCTCGAGTATCATGGGGTAGCCGTTCTCGTCCATCACCTGCTCGATGGGCAGCTGGTTGAAGTTCTGGGGCTCGTAGTTGGCTATCTGCTGGCCGTCTACGCTGAGAGACTGTGTGAAGTAGCCGTAGCGGTAGAGGAAGCCGATGGCGGTCATGTCGACGCGCGAGTCAGAGGCCTCCTTTATATAGTCGCCGGCGAGGACTCCGAGACCGCCGGAGTAGATCTTGAGACAGTTGCAGAGGCCATACTCCATGGAGAAGTAGGATACGGAGGGGATGTCGGTGCGCATGGGCTCGGCCATGTAGGCGTTGAACATCTTCTCTACGTGGGCCATGCGGTCCATCATATCCTTGTCGGCCATAATCTCGCTGAGGCGCTCGGAAGAGAGCTGCTGGAGCAGCATCACGGGGTTTTCGCCGGTTGCGCGCCAGATGTCTCTGTCAAGGTCGCGGAAGAGGTTCTTGGCCTCGCTGTTCCAGACCCACCAGAGGTTGCGTGAGATGGTTTCAAGGGGTTTCAATGCTTCGGGGAGCTGAGCTTTGACTGTGATGTCGCGCCACACGGGAGCATTGGTGTTACTTACGGGGATTTTCATAAGAAATTATTGAAAGTATGTTTTTTCATTCAATGGCGGCCGGGCTCGCGGGTGGCGGGCCCGGCTTATGTGTAAGGGCCGGGGATCCAACGCTCAGCGGCGGGCGTCATTCAGCGGCGGGTATGGTGTCGCGGCCGCGGCCGGGGGTCACTTGCGTGCCCTGGCCTTGGCGATGCCTATGGTGTAGGCTTGTTCGTAATAGCGGATGAAGTTGGTCCACGAGGCGGCGTCGGCCGTGCGGCGCGCCGCTGTCGAGATGCGCTTGAGGTCTTTGCTGTCGCTCGATGCCAGGTAGCGCAGGGAGTTGGCTATGTTGGCCACAACGTCCTGGTAGTTGCTGTCGCCGCGCCCTATGACGTTGACTCCGCACTCGTCGAAGTAGTTTTCGAACGCCCCGAGCACCCACTGGCCGAAGCCCGAGAGCGATGTGGTGACGGTGGGGACTCCGAAGGCCACGCTCTCCAGGGGGGTGTAGCCCCAGGGCTCGTAGTAGGAGGGGAAGACGGTGGCGTCGGCGCCGATGAGCAGGTCGTAGTAGGAGAGGTCGAGGATGCCGTCCGTGCCGTTGAGGTAGCAGGGGACGTAGATGACGGCGACTCCGGGAGCGGGCTGGCAGAATCCGAGCTGGCGGATGCGGCAGATGACGGGGTCTGTGTCGGGATTGTTCAGGTTGTGGGTGATGACGGGCTCGCAGAGGGCCTGGCCGAAGGCTGTCTCGCCGCTGTCGAGGCGGGCGCGGAGGTCTTCGCGGGCGTCGCGGCTCCAGGCGGGCACCATGACGTAGGCTATCACATTGCGTTCTGCGCCCGTGTGGCGGAGGCGGTCGGCCACGTCGAGGAAGATGTCGATGCCCTTGTTGCGGTATTCGCACCTGCCTGAGGTGACCACTATCATCGTGCGGTCGTCATGCTCGGTCCCGGTGAGGGCTGAGGCCGCGGAGAGCATGGCCTGGCGGGCCTTGGCGCGGGCCTCGTCGAACTTCTTGCCCGAGGGCACGAAGTTTTTCTCGAAGCCGTTGGGGGTCACGACGTCGGGGCGGCGCTCGAGGAGCTGCTCGCACTCGCGTGCCGTGATCTCGCTGACGGTGGTGAAGACGTCGGCCTGGTGGGCGGCGGCCTTCTCGAGCGAGTGCTTGGCCTCCATGTTGAGCTCGCGGGCCATCTGGTCGCCGTTGTAGTTGGCCATCTGGTCGTAGAGGGGCTTGTTGTTGCCGCAGATGCTGCGGCCTATGCTCGTGGCGTGGGTGGTGAAGGCTGTGGCCACCGAGGGGAGCTTCCACTTGACGTAGAGGAGGCCCATGCCTGTGGTCCACTCGTCGAAGTGGGCCACCACGTCGAACTTGTATTTCTTGAGCCTGCCGCGCTGTCCGGGCTTGCGGATGGCCTCGGCGGGGAGCCTGTAGCCTGAGGCGAGTATCGACTCTATCACGACGCCCGAGGCGTGGCCGAAGGCGCATCCCTCGTCATAGTCGCCGTAGGCGTGGAGCGAGTCTACGCCGAATCTCTCCCACATCTCGCCGTAGAAGCTGTCTTTTTCGGCATACATACCGTCAAACTTCACCAGCACGGCTATGGGGCGTCCGGGCACTTCCCATCGGCCTACGCGGACAGAGACTCCATCGGGGAGCGAGGCGCCGGCGGCCCACTCGGTGAGGCCCGGCACGCTGCATTCGGCGAACCAGGGCGAGGGGTTGTCGGATGTCCATACGTCAGGTCCGATGAAGACCGTCCTGTCCTTGATTATCTTCTGGAGTGTCTTTGCTTTCGTCGAAAGCACGGTGTAGATACCTCCAATCTTGTTACAGACCTCCCAGCTTACCTCAAAGAGCAGGTCAGGGAGAAGTGTAGCAGAACTATTGTCCATTTTTTGTCTGTGTTGCAATTCTGAGGCGCAAAGGTACGCAAAAAAATCCGATTAGCCTGCATAAACATTGAAAAATCATGTCCTTGGCTGTCAAGCCTGCCTCTGGGAGTGTCCTGAGCGAGGTGTGAGGCCATGTCAGCCGAACGTCAGAGAGTCTCTCCTGAGGCCTCTCATGTATTCTGCGGCGCTCATGCGGCGCTTGCCCGGAGCCTGCAGGGTGACTATCTCGATGCATCCGTCGGCGGTGCCGGCCATCAGCCTGCCGCCGGCCATGGCGGCGGTGCCCGGGCTCAGGCCGGGGAGGGCGTCAGCGCAGGCCGACGTGGCCAGTATCTTCATCTCTCCCTCTGTGCCGTCTTCGAGGGCGACGCGGGTCCATGCTCCGGGCCAGGGGGCCAGGCCCCTGACGTGGTTGTGTATCTCGCGGGCCGTGCGGGTCCAGTCTATGCGGCAGTCGTCGTGGAATATCTTGGGCGCGGGCGTTGGCTCTGTGCCTGCCGTGAGGCTGTCCTGGGGTATGGTCTCGAGCGTCCCGGCCACGATGTCGCCTATGGTCTTGAGGGTGAGGCGGGCGCCTATGGCCATGAGGCGGTCGTGGACGTCGCCGGCTGTGTCGTCGGGCCCTACGGATATGCTCTCGCGGTCTATGATGTCGCCGGTGTCTATCTCGTGCTTGAGAAAGAAGGTGGTGACGCCGGTCTCGGTGTCGCCGTTCATGACGGCGCGGTTGATGGGCGCCGCGCCGCGATAGCGCGGCAGCAGGGAGCCGTGGAGGTTGAAGGTGCCGAGCGGGGGCATGGTCCAGACAGCCTCGGGGAGCATCCTGAAGGCTATCACCACGAAGAGGTCGGCCTCGAGCGAGCGCAGCTCGTCTATGAAGGCGGGGTCTTTGAGCCTGGCCGGCTGCATCAGCCTGAGGCCGCGGGCGGCGGCATACTCCTTGACGGGCGACTGGTACATCCTGTGGCCGCGCCCGGCGGGCTTGTCGGGCATGGTCACTACGCCGGCTATGTTGTATCCGGCCTCGTCTATGGCTCTGAGGCTCTCTACGGCAAATTCGGGTGTGCCGAAAAACACTATGCGGAGGTCTTCTTTTGTCATGTATGTTGTCTGGTCTATTGTTTCTTTACGATGGTGAATCTCACTGCGGGGGTGGAGGTGTAGTGCTGCCCGGCCTCGACGAGGAGCGAGGCTGTGTAGGTGCCGTCGGGCACCTTGGCTCCGGAGGCGTCGCGGAGGTCCCATGTGTAGGGGAGGCTTATGTCCCGCGGCGAGTGGACGGTGTTGCCGCGCGAGTCGCGTATTATCAGGCGTGACCCGCGGACATCGTCCCTGCGGCAGTCGAGCGTGAACTCTATGGCGTCTCTCGCTATCTCTGTCCCGGCTATGAGCGTGGCCGCGAGGCCCCCGGTCTCTACCTGGAACGTGAAGGTGCGCACGGCCGTGTTGCCGGCATAGTCCGTGGCCCGGACGCGTATCTCGTGAAATCCGTCGGCGAGGTTGCTGAGCTCGCGTTCGAGGGTCAGCGAGCCGTCCGCCCCGGGGCGCAGGCTGTATGCGGCGCCGTCTATAGCCTTGCCGTCGAGGGTTATCTCGGGCATCCGTCCGACGGACGTGCGGTCCATCTCTATGCCTCCCTCGTCCGACATGGAGACGTGGAGCAGTGGCGCGGGGCCTGTGACGCATCCGTCGGCCGAGCCGGGACGGTCGAGCCAGACGGTTATCTCAGGAGCCTTTGTGTCTGTGCCGGGCCCGGGGGCTGCGCCCAGGTCTGTGAACACGATGTCGCGAGACCCGCCTGTCGCCGTGCGTCCGTCGGCCGAGATTGCATACAGGCTTATGCGGTTGTGTCCTATGGAGTCGGGCAGGGAGGGGACCAGCGTCAGGCTCCAGCGTCCGTTGCGGACGGGGGCCGTGATGTCGATACACTTGTCCTCGTCGATGTCCACGAGCTTCTGTCCGCGGGCTATGTCTTCGGGGTTGGTAGAGCGGGTGACGGCTTTGCGCAAGGGCTTGAAGGCCTGCAGGGACACCGTGCCGCTGAATGTGGCGTCGGGCGTCCCGTCGGTGCCGCCGACGATGCCTTCGACCTTGACGGGCGCGAGGGCCGGGAGGCGCATCTCGGTGCCTGTCCGGAGCTTCTTGCCGTCCACGGCGGTGATGGCGGCTGTGGCCGATGGGGCGCGGGCGGGCAGCGCGGGGTTGCCTATGAAGTTGTAGCAGAAGTTGTTTGTGGCCTGCTCGCGCGCCGATGCCGTGACGGCCATGGCGTGCGAGGAGTTGATGGCCTTGGTGTAGATGTCGCCGAGGGTCGTCCCGGGCGCGGCGTCTGCCAGGGCCTCGGTAAATCTGGTGTTCAGCGTGTGGTTGCAGTTCATGTACACCTCTCTCGACGCTCCTATCACGGCTATGGGGCCTCGGCGGGCCGAGATGAGCCACGAGCCCCAGCTCTCATGGTCTTCGTCTATGGGCGCCGTGTGGCAGCTCGAGAAGAAGACTACGGGCATGGCGTTGAACGAGCTGGCGTTCTTGACGCGCGAGATGTTGAGGGTGCCGAGTATCAGGTAGTAGGCCGAGTGGCCTGAGTAGTTGACGTATCTCTGGCTGCCCGAGAGGCGCGTGAGGTTGTATGCCTCGGCCTCAGGCGATGTCGGGTTGGAGTTCTGGTTTATGGTAGTGAAGAGCGCCTGCGCTCCGTTGTGGACGGTGGCGAACGGGAGGCGGCTCTTGATGGCCTGCTCCTGGACCATGGTCGAGCTTATGTGGCTGTGGCCGTCGCCGAGACCGCTTATCATGAGGGCCTCGTCCGGGCGGCCGGCCAGGGCGGGGTCGTCGAGATAGGCCTCGCACTTGTCCACGAAGTCGCGGGCCTCGGCCGCAGTGCGCAGCAGGGCGCGGCCCACGTTGACCGTCACGGGGATGTCCGGGATGGCTATGCGCTCCGGCATCCTGTCGGTGATGATGCCATAGTAGGCGTCGCCGCAGAGGTTCTTGGAGTTGTAGCGGTCCTCGTCGGTATATTCGGTGTGGACAGACACCACCTTGTATGGTTCGGGCTTCTGTCCGTGCCTGAGCGGCTGGCCCTGGCCGAAGCCCATCAGCAGCAGGTGGCGCAGGGGGCGGTCGGTCCTTGAGGCCATCATGTTGACCATCCTGCGCAGGCCGTTGGGGTGGTAAGCGCCCGAGGAGAACTCGTTGAAGACCTCCTCCTGCCTCACCACGGCCACTCTTAGGCCCTGGCGCGAGGTGTGGATGCCGGCCAGGCGCAGGGCCTCGCTGTAGAAGAGGTCGGCGGCCACTATCAGCATATCGGCCGAGGGGAGGGCGTGGAGGTTCTGCGGTGCCACCTCGCCCTCCGGCTCAGGCTCCGGTATGGCGGCCGAGGGTACGAAGGCTATGGTCTTGCTCGATGTCTTGCGCAGGGGGTTGGGGTTGAACATGGCTGTCCCGGCGTTGCCGCTGCGGGACAGGCCGAGCATCGTGGGGGTGCGCGGAGAGGTCACGTCCCATACCACCATCCCGTCGGGGACGCCGGAGAGGGCCACGGTCTGCTCGGGCCATACGTTCAGGTAGTCCCAGGCGGCTGGGAGGGCGTTGATGGTGTTGGAGCGCTCGCACCGCAGGGTCATGTGGTCGACGGCAAGGTAGTCAAATCCGCCGGGGTCCGAGACGGTGGCCTCGAGGCGTCCGCTGTGCGAGGTTATCTCTGTCTGGTGGAGTGTCGAGGCTATGTATATGACATTGCCGTTGGTGGTGCCGCGTATCGGCTGGGGGTCTGTGGCCGACGAGGCCGTGGCGCCCTGTCCGAGCTTCAGCGCCGGGGCGTGCTTGTCGGTGTCTGAGGGGAGTCCTATGTAGCGGTAGGTGAGGGTCGGGGTCGAGACACAGTCCGAGAGGTCCCATGTCTCGGAGAGCTGGCCGTTCGTGCAGATGTCGTGCGAGTATGTGACGACGCCTGTCTTCTGCGGCGTGTGGGCGCGGTATCGGCGCCTGTCTACGCTCAGGTGTGTGGTGTGGCTGGCGGCATTGGCGTCCGCGGCGGCGAAGGGGATGGTCTCTATCTCGGGCGAGCTGAGGTCGCGGCGGTCGGTGAGGAAGTAGAACGAGTCTGACGAGAAGCGGTTGATATGCTCCTCGGGGACGGTCTTGCTCGCGTTGGGGACCAGGCGCGAGTGTCCCTCGGCATAGAAATATATGGCGTCGCCGGCGCGCATCACCGGTATCAGGGGCAGGTCGTCGGGGCCCGTGTCTAGCGAGTGGGCCCGCTCTACGCTGCCATATCCCGCCACGGATACCTTGGAGGGGTCGGCAAAGCCCCATTCGGCCAGGGTCTTGTGGGACAGGCGGTAGACGCCTGTGGTGTCTACTCTCACCTTCAGCCACCTCCCTTCGGAGAGGACAGAAGATTTGCTGAAAGTCAGCGCTCCGGCCATAAGCGGCGCAAGCGCGGCCAGCAGAAATGTAGTTATTATATGTCTCGTGTGGTTAAGACTGGTGTCAGACATCGGTATTCTTGGCTTAATGCCCCGCCTGCGGGGAGTGGGGAGAGGAGGTCATATTACTTGTCAAGGCTCCCGCCTGTGGCGTCAGTTGAGCATTGACCACATGATGGGAGCCTTGCAGAAGGGGTGTGTCGGAGACTTGTGCTCGAAGCGGGACTCGAACCCGCACGGTCGCAATGACCAAAGGATTTTAAGTCCTTCGTGTCTACCATTCCACCATTCGAGCATCGTCTGGCATATAAGACGGGTGCAAATTTATGCTTTTTTTTTCGGATTACCAAATGTTGTGTGTGGGAAATTACGCACGTCCTGTATGTGTTGGTGGTGAGTCGGTGGTGCTGATAATGCTGATAGACATGGCGGAGGGCATGAGGCCCGTGGTTATGAGCAGCCCACATGAGCGTCGCCGACGCTCATGTGGGCTTCAACAAGCACAGACCTTTTAGAATAATTAATATCCTTTATTTCCCCCGATATGCTGTAGGGACGGTGTTGCAGAACCATATATCTCGTAGGGACATACCTTTGGTATGTCTGCTCAGCGCATATTGCCAAGTATACATGCCAAAGGCATGTCCCTACACATAGCTTCTAATGAAGTTTTGCAACACCCTCCCTACTTTGGTCAATGTTTTGCTTTTTGGGAAGGATGCTCATAAATTGTTTTTAGTGGTGGGTTGTAAGGTCACATCGGTTTAATCATGGATTCGATGAAGGTGATTTCTTCGTCGGAGAGATTGTATTTGGCGTAGAGCTGAGCGTCGATTTCCGCTACGCTCTTGCCCCAGTCAATGTCGCTGTCCTCTGTGAAGTCTTGCATGGGGACAAAGTTATATACATTTTTACCAGCCCCCTGGTCGCTTTTGCGCATGCTGACTATGCATCTAAAGAATTTTGTTTTCATATACTTGTCACAGTTATCACGCTCACAATGGGTGTTGAAAGGGCCTATTTGGATAAAAGTTTCAGTGCAGGCTTCACCAGGAGAGGCGAGGATGGGGTTGGATGGAGCCTCGCCGATTAGGCCAATGCCATAGTTTCGTGGAACGAATATTTTGTACTTCCACAGTCCATTGCTTGCTGGTAGTGGGTATGCTTTTTCAACATATCTGATTACACGGTTTTGTTTTGTGTCCAGACCGTGTATTTTTATACCGGATTGGATATGTGTGTTTGAGACTTTGGGTAAATTATATTTTGATGGATTGGCGAAAAAGTCTCCTCTTAGACCATACGGTTTCATAGAGGAAACCATTTTGTCAAAAGATTCACTAAAACATAACGACTCCTTTATCTTAGCCATTTTAGGATGCCTAATAAAAACATCATTGCCCGATTTGCCAAGATGTCTATGTGATACTATGACTTCATCATTCAAATGAGTGAAAAGATTGCAGACACCATTGTAATTGAGGTCTAATAGAAAGTATGAAATACCTCCTTTTATGTCGACATTAGAAAATATATCATTGCTGTCAAAATAATCATGAATGACACGTAGCCTTGTGTCTTTAATCATTTTTATTCTGAAAGCTTCTAACCCTCTGCCTCCTGTCATCCATCGGGATGGTGTTATTAAAGATATATACAATGGTTTAATATTATTTGCCATTTCTACAAATTGATTGTAGACAGGCATTGCGCTTGCTCCCGCTCCACCATCCATAACCTGATACGGCGGGTTTCCGACTATTGCATTTATTTTCACGTTCTTTCCTACTAAGTCGCCTACTTTCTTGATGAAAAGCTCGGGCTGGTTTTTGATTTTGTTTATGAGGTCTTCGGGAGCCCACATATTGGTCTTGCCGCTGCGGAAGCCGAGGAGGGTGCGACGGGTGATTTTCTTGGCCATAGGGGTCTTGCAGATTACAAAGATGTTTTCTGCAACGGCGGCGTCCCAAATGGCTTGATGATCTTCGAGGGTTTCAGGCGAGAACATCTGATTGCGCAGCCGCGACCGGTAGAGGCTGTATGCGAGCTACAGAGGAGAGCGGCCCGACTTGGAATTGATGTCAAGG
>JAIDJD010000138.1 GCA_029052375.1 Duncaniella sp.
GCGTGGGCTCGTAGTTTTTTATTAGAGAATGATCTTTACATGTTCGGCAAGAGGGTCCAGGAGCCGGCGTCCGATGGAGACGGCTCCGCGGACAGTGACATCCTCGTTGGGAAACTCCTCGCGCCCGGCCTCAGAGGCAGAGTAGATAGAGGCACCCTGCTCGCTGACCATGAATACCTGGACCTTGCGGGGGAAGACAACGTCGCGCAGGAAACGCTCGGTCTCCCTGCCGCCCGAGCCTGTGCCTACAGCGAGGGCATCCACGCGATACTTGTCCACGAGGTAGCAGAGGGTGTCGGCGGCGCCTACGAAATCGTTGGCCGGCGGGGTGGGGAAGACCACCTGGTGTTCGAGCAGTTTGCCCTGCTCGTCGAGCACAACTACCTTGCATCCCGTGCGGTAGCCCGGGTCGATGGCAAGAACACGCTTGCTGCCGAGGGGCGCCGACATGAGAAGCTGTCTTACGTTGTCGGCAAAGAGCTGGATGGCCGAGCTGTCGCTCTTCTCCTTGGTCATGGCCGCAATCTCGGTCTCTATAGAGGGACGCATCAGTCTCTTGTATCCGTCCTTCACTGCATTCTTTATGAAATCCGCCACTTCGGGGCTCGCCTCGGGACGGACGAATTTGCGCCCGAGCCTCTCAATCATCTCTTCGTCGTCGATGTCAATGGAGACCTTGAGAAACCCGTCGGCCTCGCCGCGGCGCATGGCAAGATAACGGTGGGATGTACACATACGGAGAGGTTCGGAGAAGGCGAAGTAGTTGGCATAGTTCTCGCCTTCGGCTTCCTTGCCTTTGACCACGCGCGAAGAAATCACAGCCGAACGCTGGAACTTGTTGCGGACAATGGCTCTTGCCTTGTCGTCCTCGCTGACCCATTCAGCTATGATGTCCGAGGCACCTGCAAGGGCCTGGGCCTGCGGGAGGTCTACAGTCTGCACAGCGGCAGAGGCTGGGTCTGTGACTTTCTGGCCGAAAATCAGGCGGGCCAGAGGTTCGAGTCCGAGTGCGCGCGCCGCCTGGGCGCGGGTGTTGCGTTTGGGTTTGTAGGGTAGATATATGTCTTCGAGAGCCACGGGGTCAAGGGTCTCGTCTATGCGGCTCTCGAGCTCGGGCGTGAGGGCTCCGGCGCCTTTGATGACCTCCTTGATATACTCTTTGCGCTTGTCGAGTTCGGAGAGTGCATCATGGCGGGTCTTGACGTTGTGGACAGTCACTTCGTCCATGCCTCCTGTGGCTTCCTTGCGGTAGCGGGCTATGAACGGCACTGTGGCTCCCTCGTCGAGCAGACGGAGGCAGGCCGCTACGTGTTTGCGCAGGTGCGACCCAAGCTCCTGTGTGATGATGTTGGCGTGTACGTTTACCATTTCAAAAGATTGCAGTAATCCTTTTTTAATTGTGATGAGAGTCTTTATTGCTAAGAGTTATGAGCGTTATTTCTGGCTTTGCTCCCCCCATGCGCGAGGGCAGTCCTACCTCTCCGAGCCCGATATTGACATATATTTTCCGGGCCGAGTCGGCGCTCGAGTAAAGCCCTCCCCACGTAGGATAGCGGTATGCCGCTGGCGACCATCCGCCTACCTGCATCTGCATGGCGTGGGTATGTCCGGCAAGTGTGAGGGCTATGTTTTTTGATTTGTCGTTTCTTATAGAATCCGTCCAGTGGGCGGGATTGTGGCTGAGGAGTATTTTTAATGTCGGATCTGACAGGTCTCTGTATGCACTGGCGAGCGATCCGTAGGTGTGGAAAGGCGGGTCTCCGATATTCTCGACGCCTATCAGGGCTATTGAGTCGGCACCGTGGCGGATGATTTCCGTGGTGTTGTCGAGGAG
>JAIDJD010000139.1 GCA_029052375.1 Duncaniella sp.
GTGTACATATCCGTGTCGAATGCGAGGTCGTAGGCTATGTAGTTGATTGGAAAAATCTTGTAACCTCCGTGGATGTGGCAGTCAATAGCGTGGGCTATCTGGTCTACAACCTCGTTCTTGTCATGCTCGTGCTCTCCGATGGCCATGATGCGGTCTGAGAGACAGCCGGCGAAGGAGATGTGGACCCTGCCCTTGAATCCGAGCAGGCCCGTCTCCATAGCAAAAAGGTCGTCGTGCTGAGATTTCTTGAATGTCGGGTCTCGGTGGCTCAGAAGGTATTCGCGGGCCTTGAGGTAATCGTTGGGGTCATACTCGTATGAGATGGCTACGGGCAGTATGTTGATCTTCGAGAGATTTTCGGCAAACGTCCCGTCGCCGGCGAGAGCGAGCATCTTGAGGACGCTCTTCTGTGTGTGGTCGCTCGAATCTTTGGCCCGGCCCTCGCGCTGGGCTATCCAGAGACTTTCGTGCTTTTCCTGGATGGCATGGTGAATATAGGCCGAGAGCTGGCGTGCGGCGTCGAGAGCCTGGCGGGTGGGGAGATTGCGCTTGACGATGAAGCTGCCGTTGAGCTTGACAAGGTGGGTGATCCAGTCGTATATCAGCAGGTTGTCGCCAATGGCTACCTCTGATGTCGGGCGGTCTGAGCGGAGAAAGCAGAGGTTGATGAATGACGCGTCGAGGACGATGTCTCTGTGGTTGGATATGAAGGTGTAGCTCTTGCCCTCCTCCACTTTTTCTATTCCGTTGAATGTGACGCCTGATGTCGTGGCTGCCTCAAGTCTCTCCAGGAAGCCGTGCATTATGCGATGCTGGAAGTCGTATTTGCCTTTGCAGCTCTTGAGCTGGGCTATGAATTGTGAATAATCCACATCGGGCAACACCCACTTGACCGCGTGTTCAAATCCGGGTTCTGCGGCCAGTTTCTCAATATTCTCAACGAATTGCGAATCGCTGTAAGGAGCTATTTCTGAGTAATCCATAATATAGCGCGTTTGTCTATATATAAGCGTGAGATTTAGAA
>JAIDJD010000014.1 GCA_029052375.1 Duncaniella sp.
TTCGAGAAGGCGTCGTTGATTTCCTCGAGGCTCTCAGAGAGTTTGGACTTGAACCAGCGTACAGCCGTGGCCGCACAGGCGGGCTGGGCGAATGTGCGGTCTACCTCCCAGCCCTTGACCAGACGGAAGGCATTCCATATCTTGTTGCAGAAATTGCGTCCGTTCTCGCAGAGCTTCTCATCAAACATGATGTCATTGCCCGCAGGAGCGGAGAGCATCATGCCCATGCGGACACCGTCGGCGCCGAATTTGTCTATGAGGTCCAGAGGGTCGGGCGAGTTGCCGAGCGACTTGGACATCTTGCGTCCGAGATTGTCGCGCACAATGCCTGTGAAGTAGACGTTCTTGAAGGGTTCCTTGCCTACATACTCGTATCCGGCCATAATCATGCGCGCAACCCAGAAGAAGATGATGTCCGGGCCTGTCACGAGAGTCGATGTGGGATAGTAGTAGGATATCTCCTTGTTGCCGGGGTTGTTGATGCCGTCAAAGAGAGTGATGGGCCAGAGCCATGAAGAGAACCAGGTGTCGAGCGCACCCTCGTCCTGACGCATATCGGCCT
This sequence comes from Duncaniella sp., assembly GCA_029052375.1. GTDB lineage: Bacteria > Bacteroidota > Bacteroidia > Bacteroidales > Muribaculaceae > Duncaniella. Next base: position 563 of record JAIDJD010000014.1, read on the forward strand.
CGGTGAAGGCCTCGCAACCGGGCATGGCCTTGATCTTCTCGAGGGCTTCGGCGGGTGTGGGAGCCACAACAAACTTCTCCTCGCCCTCGGCATCCTTGTAGTAGTAGGCCGGTATCCTGTGGCCCCACCAGAGCTGGCGCGAGATACACCAGTCCTGGATGTTCTCAAGCCAGTTGCGGTATGTGGTCTTGTACTTCTCGGGCATGAAGCGGATGATGTTCTCCATGACGGGCGAGAGGGATATGTCTGCAAAATGCTCCATCTTTACAAACCACTGGAGCGAGAGACGGGGCTCGATAGGCACTTTGGTGCGCTCGGAGAGGCCGATGTTGTTGGTATAGTCTTCAACCTTTTCCATAAGCCCGGCCTTGGCGAGGTCTTCGGCGATAGCCTTGCGGCAGTCGAAACGGTCCATGCCGACATACATACCGGCACACTCGGCCACGGTGGCGTCGTCGTTGAAGATATCTATCACCTCGAGATTGTGCTTCTTGCCGAGCATCTCGTCGTTCTTGTCATGGGCGGGCGTCACCTTGAGACAGCCTGTGCCGAACTCGACGTCTACATAGCGGTCTTCGATGACGGGTATCTCGCGGCCGACGAGCGGAACCACCACGCGGCACCCCTTGAGCCATGCGGTCTTGGGGTCCTTGGGGTTGATGCACATGGCGGTGTCGCCCATTATTGTCTCGGGGCGTGTGGTGGCCACCACGGCATAGCAACGGCCCTCGGCATCCTTGTGCATCACAGCACCCTCCCCTGCCTCGGCGGGAGTACATCCGGGCGCGAGGTAGTAGCGGAGATAGTAGAGCTTGGACTGCTCAGTCTCAAAGAACACCTCGTCGTCCGAGATGGCGGTAAGGTTCTGGGGATCCCAGTTGACCATGCGGAGGCCGCGGTAGATGAGGCCCTTGTCGTAGAGGTCGCAGAACACCTTGGTGACGGCCTTCGAGCGCTCCTCGTCCATGGTGAATGCTGTGCGCTCCCAGTCGCATGAGGCTCCGAGCTTGCGGAGCTGCGAGAGGATGATGCCACCGTGCTTGCGGGTCCACTCCCAAGCGTGCTCGAGAAACTCCTCGCGGGTGAGGTCGGTCTTCTTGATTCCCTCAGCGGCGAGCTTGGCTATCACCTTGGTCTCGGTCGAGATGGACGCATGGTCTGTGCCGGGCACCCAGAGCGCGTTCTTGCCCTGCATACGGGCGCGCCGCACGAGGATGTCCTGGATAGTATTGTTGAGCATATGGCCCATGTGGAGCACTCCTGTCACATTGGGCGGGGGGATCACTATGGTGTAAGGTTCGCGGGCATCAGGCTCGGAGTGGAACAGACGGTGTTCCATCCAATAGGCATACCACTTGTCTTCGACAGACGTGGGGTCATATTTTGACGCTAATTCTTCCATGTTCTTGGATAGGTTTTGAGAAATTTTGTGCAAAAATACAAAAAATAAGTGACTTTAAGAGCCTCTGCGGCCATAAAAATCAGGCGTGGAACACGAGGCCGCGCGCTGCCGTCTCCCTCCGGTCAGCAATGCTGTCAGGCCGGGAGCAAATCTGCTGAGCAGGCTGTATATCCCCAGAGAGATTGCAACAGTCAGTCCGACAGCAAGAAAGTATGAAAATGTAACGTATAATGAATCCGAGTCATTCAAGCTCAGCAATATCTTTCTGTTTATTGTCAGCAGAAAAGGTTCGTGGACAGCGAATATGAAAAATGATGACGATGCGAGAAACGGCATCGGCTTGAGCCTACCCGATTCTGCCATATATCCGCAAGTCAGGAAAATCAGGAACAG
>JAIDJD010000140.1 GCA_029052375.1 Duncaniella sp.
CCAATTGCAACATCGGCTCTTCCCCCCCTTGTTTACAACGTAATAAAACAAATTAAAATGCTTATTTTACGCCGCGGTGCCCAAGGGCACCGCGGCTCATATTTTTTATATGGTTATGTACGGTTATGCTCCCGGGACAGACACCTTCACTTGCCGGTGATGATCGAGCGTATCTGGTGGAGCTTGTTCAGCGCCGCCATCGGCGTGAGATTGTTGATGTCAAGCCCGACAATTTCGTCGCGGATCTGGGCGAGCACAGGATCGTCAAGCTGGAAGAACGACATCTGGTATCCCTCCTCCATATCTCCGTTGGCCGAACCGAGCGAGCCAGCCATGGCCTCGTCTGTGCGTCTGTTGACCTTCTCGAGATGCCTGAGCACCTCGTCGGCGCGCTTCACAATGCTCTGAGGCATACCGGCGAGCCTCGCCACGTGTATGCCGAAACTGTGTTCAGAGCCACCGCGGGAGAGCTTGCGCAGGAACACCACCCTGCCGTCTATCTCGCGGACAGAGACATTGTAGTTTACTATCCGCGGGAAGGACTTCTCCATCTCGTTGAGCTCGTGATAGTGCGTGGCAAAGAGCGTCTTGGGATGCATCCCGCCGTGCTGGTGGATATACTCTACGATAGCCCAGGCAAGAGAGATGCCGTCGTACGTCGAAGTGCCGCGGCCGAGCTCGTCGAAGAGTATCAGCGAACGTTCAGACATATTGTTCAGTATGGATGCGGCCTCGTTCATCTCCACCATGAAGGTAGACTCGCCGAGCGATATGTTGTCAGAGGCCCCGACACGTGTGAATATCTTGTCTACCACGCCTATATGTGCGCTCTCCGCGGCTACGAAACAGCCTATCTGAGCCATAAGGACGTTTATAGCCGTCTGGCGCAGAAGCGCCGACTTGCCCGACATATTCGGGCCCGTTATCATCATCACCTGGGTCTCTGTGTTGGACAGGCTCACAGAGTTGGTGATGAAAGGCTCTCCGGCCGGCAGCTGGCGCTCGATGACAGGATGTCGGCCCTCGACAATCGAGATCTCGAGCGAGTCGTCGACCACAGGGCGGTTGTATCTGTTCTCAAGCGCCACACGCGTGAACGACCCGAAAACATCGAGACGCGCCACCATCTGGGCGTCGACAAGTATGGCTGGAATATAGTCAGCTAGGGCCGCGAGAAGCTCGTTGTACAACGAGCTCTCTATCCTCTCTATCCTCTCCTGGGCTCCGAGTATCTTCTCTTCATATTCTTTCAGCTCGGGAGTGATGTAACGCTCGGCGTTGACAAGGGTCTGCTTGCGTATCCACTCCTGAGGCACCTTGTCGCGGTGGGTGTTGGTAACCTCGAGGTAATAGCCGAAGACGTTGTTGTAGTTCACCTTGAGCGATGGTATGCCCGTGCGCTGGCTCTCGCGCTGCTGCAGGGCCGCGAGATATTCCTTGCCGTGGGTGGCTATGCGGCGGAGCTCGTCGAGCTCGGCGTCCACACCGTGGCGGAAGAGAGGGCCGCGCCCTAGTGCCGCAGGGGCCTCGTCGAGCAGCTGGGAGGTGATGCGCGCCACTATCGGCCCACACGGGTTGAGCTGTTCGGCTACGGATGTCAGCGCATCGTTGTCAGCGCCGTCACATATCCCCTTGATGACCGGGATGTTGAGCAATGAGTTGCGCAGCTGTATCACCTCCCGGGGCGTGATTCTTGCCGAAGAGAGCTTGCCGACAAGACGCTCGAGGTCTCCAATCTGCTCCAGAGCCTCGCGCAACGCATCGCGCTCGTCCGGATTGCAGAAGAAGTATTCCACAACATCGAGACGCTTGTTGATTTCCACGGGGTCCTTGAGGGGGAACAGCACCCATCTGTGCAGGAGGCGCGCTCCCATCGGGCTGACGGTGCGGTCTATGATGTCGAGCAGGCTCTTGCCATCCTCGCACATAGGATTGACGAGCTCGAGATTGCGCACCGTGAACCTGTCGAGACGGACATATGCCTCCTCTTCTACACGGCTTATGGATGTGATGTGCTGTGTATGTGTATGCTGTGTGATGTCGAGATACTGGAGTGCGGCCCCGGCCGCTATGATGGCCGCCGGCATGGTGTGTATGCCGAAGCCCTTAAGCGAAGCGGTCTCGAACTGCCTGAGCAGTCGGTCCATAGCCGAAGTCTCGGTGAAAATCCAGTCGTCAAGCTCGAAGACATAATACGACTCGGCAAACTTCTCCTCGACGAGCTTCTTCTTGCCTCTCTCCACAAGCACCTCCTTGGGCGCGAAGTTGGTCATCAGTTTAGCCACATACTCTTCAGAGCCCTCGGCCGTAAGAAACTCGCCTGTGGAGATGTCGAGAAAAGCGCCTCCGGTAAGCTGTTTGCAGAAATGTATGGCGCAGTGAATGTGTTTCTCCTTGGGGTTGCTCA
>JAIDJD010000141.1 GCA_029052375.1 Duncaniella sp.
GTTGCGGTATGGGGGGGAGGCTTTTCAGTCTTCCTGGCTGCGGTTCTTGGTTCGCGATTTTGATTTGGTTGCGCTCGATGCGATGTCTTTCTCTTCCTTGAGGTCTATCTCGCCGCGGTCTGGGCCGAGCACCTTGTACTGGAGGTAGGCGAGCGACTCGTCGGGGAGTATCTTGAAGCAGAATCCGAGTTCCCATTGCCATCTGCGGTAGAGCGAGAAGATGCCTTTGGAGAGGTATGCGTGGACAAAGGGGTGGACGTAGAGGACAAAGTTGCGCACCTGGAGGTTGTTGACCAGATAGTCGAGCTTCTCGCGCAGGGTGTCCGTGAAGAGGAGCGAGGGCTGTACCTCGCCCTTGCCGTGGCACGAGGGACACTCTTCGGAGGTGATGATGTCGAGGGCGGGGCGCACGCGCTGGCGTGTGATCTGCATCAGTCCGAACTTGCTCAGGGGCAGGATGTTGTGGCGGGCGCGGTCGCCCTGCATCACCTCGCGCATATGCTCGAAGAGCTTCTGGCGGTGTTCGGCCTTGTTCATGTCTATGAAGTCGATGACAATGATGCCTCCCATATCTCTGAGGCGCAGCTGGCGCGCTATCTCGTCTGCGGCGCGGAGGTTGACCTCGAGGGCGTTGCTCTCCTGGTCGGGGGCGGCCTTGGAGCGGTTGCCCGAGTTGACGTCTATGACGTGGAGGGCTTCGGTGTGCTCGATGATGATGTATGCGCCTGACTTGAACGATACGGTCTTTCCGAACGAGGACTTTATCTGTCTCGTTATGGAGAAGTGGTCGAATATGGGAGTGTCGCTCTTGTAGAGCTTTACGATGTCTTTGCTCTCGGGTGCTATGAGGGCCACGTATTTGGCTATCTGCTCATATATGTCCGGGTCGTTGACATGGATGGCCTCGAAGGTGGGGCTGAATACGTCTCTGAGCATACCCACTATGCGGCTCTCTTCTTCGAAGATGAGGGCGGGTGCTTCGGCCTTTGCGGCCTTTGCCACGGTGTCTTCCCAGCAGTGGAGCAGGGTCTTGAGCTCGTGGTGCAGTTCGCGGACGCTCTTGCCCTCGGCGGAGGTGCGGATTATGACGCCGAAGTTCTTGGGCTTGATGCTGTCTATCAGCTGGCGCAGGCGCAGTTTTTCCTCTGTCGAGGATATTTTCTGAGACACGGAGATCTTGTCGCCGAAGGGTATCAGCACCATGTAGCGGCCTGTGAAGGTGATCTCTGTGGTGAGGCGGGGTCCCTTGCTCGAGATGGGCTCCTTGACTATCTGTACGAGGAGCTGCTGTCCGGGCTGCAGCACGTCTGTTATGGAGCCGTGCTTGTTGATGTCGGGCTGGCGCTTGAGCCGCGGGACGGCGGCCTCGGGGTTGTGCTCCTCGAGCACCTGCTTGAGAAACGAGGAGTAGGTGGAGAATTGCGAACCGAGATCCAGGTAGTGGAGAAAAGCATCCTTCTCGTAGCCTACGTTGACGAAGGCGGCGTTGAGGCCCGGCATCAGTTTCTTGACTTTGGCCAGGTAGATGTCGCCGACGGCGTAGGCTATGTTGCGCGCCTCCTTCTGAAGGGAGACGAGCCTTGAGTCCTCGAGGAGGGCTATGGAGACCTCCGTGGGCTGTACGTCGACAATTAGTTCACTTTTCATTTACCGGATGGGGT
>JAIDJD010000142.1 GCA_029052375.1 Duncaniella sp.
AAGATCGTCGGCATCGTCATATGTGTATAAGAGACATCTGATATATACCCCAGCAAACCCAATAAAATATTAAATTCAAGGTAAAAAATGAGAAAGAACATCGTAGCAGGCAACTGGAAGATGAACACCACCCTTCCCGAGGGCCTGGAGCTGGCCAAGCAGGTCAACACACTTCTCGCCGAGGAGTGTCCCAAGTGCGACGTGGTAATCTGCGTGCCCTTCACACACCTGGCCATGGTCAATGAGATCATCGACAAGAATAAGCTCGGCCTCGGCGCCGAGAACTGTGCCGACCACAAGAGCGGCGCATACACCGGCGAGATTTCCGCCGCAATGGTAGCCTCTACCGGTGCCGGCTACGTGATACTCGGCCACTCCGAGCGCCGCCAGTACTATGGCGAGACATCGGAGATACTCCGCGACAAGGTGCGCCTCGCCCTCGACAACGGCCTCACCCCCATCTTCTGCATCGGCGAGGTGCTCGCCGAGCGCGAGAACGGCTCGTACTTCGACGTTGTCAAGAAGCAGGTAGAGGAAGGTCTCTTCAACCTCGACGCCGCCGAGTTCGGCAAGGTGATACTCGCCTACGAGCCCGTATGGGCCATCGGCACCGGCAAGACCGCCACTGCCGACCAGGCTCAGGAGATCCACGCCTTCATCCGCAAGACCGTCGAGGAGAAGTATGGCAAGGAAGTAGCCGACAATACCTCTATCCTCTACGGCGGTTCGTGCAAGCCCTCCAACGCAAAGGAACTCTTCGCCAAGCCCGACGTGGACGGCGGCCTCATCGGCGGTGCCGCTCTCGAGGCTGAGTCCTTCATGGGCATCGTCAACGCTTTCGAGTAATCTCGCGCAGGCCCCGGCCTGCACAAGCCGACGGGACAGGGATGCCTCCCGGGGTGTCCCTGCCCGTTGCTCACATCACCACGGCCACCGCGTGGACACATCCGAGGTGGAACACGCAAATCCCCCACGTAATCCCCCCATACCCACACTCTCATCTCCGTGAAATCCGCTCTCACCCTTGCGCTCTGCATCTCAGCCGTCGCTCCTGCCGTCCAGGCGGCAGAGCCCGACACAGTCACCATCATAGAACATATCTCTGAAGGCGGCCGCAACTCAGTAGACCTCCCCGATGCGCTCAGACAGCGTCTCGTCAAGGTGGAAGAGACCGCCCAGGAGGCCGATGAACGCGAAGAGAATGCCGCCAAGGCGCATCCCAGCTCGCGCACCGGATTCAGAGTGCAGGTCTTCAGCGACAACAACCCCCGCACGGCCAAGTCTGAGGCAGGCAGCAAGCAGAGGGCCATAGCCTCGCGCTTCCCCCAGTATCAGACCTACCTGCGCTACACCTCGCCCTACTGGCGTCTCAAGGTCGGAGACTTCCGCACACGTCAGGAGGCTGACGATGCCGCCGCCGAGCTCCGCAAGGCTTTTCCCGCCTACAGCAAGGAGATACGCGTGGTCAAGGACCGCATAAACCCCTCCGGCAACTGATTGTAATCACCCCCCCTCTCACCTGCATCACGGCTGACATGGACAAAAACTCAGGTCTCTCAGAAGATACCATCCGTCAGATAGCCTCGCACTACGAAGCCATAATACGTCTCATAGGCGAGGATCCGGGGCGCGAAGGCCTCGCCAAGACCCCTATGAGGGCGGCGAGAGCCCTTGCCTACTGCACACGCGGATATCGCCAGGACCCTGACGAAATCATCAACGGCGCGATATTCACCCACGAGGGCTCGCGCATGGTGATAGTCCGCGACATCGAGTTCTACTCGCTGTGCGAACACCACATACTGCCCTTCTACGGACGTATGTCTGTGGGCTACATTCCCGGAGGCAAGACCATAGGCCTCAGCAAGCTGGCCCGCCTCGTGGACTTCTATGCCCGGCGTCTCCAGGTGCAGGAGCGCCTGACGGCCCGTATATGCTCTCTGCTCATGGACAAGCTCGGCGCCAAGGGTGTGATGGTGGTGTGCGAGGGCGAACACCTGTGCATGAAGATGCGCGGTGTAGGCAAACAGCTTTCCGAGACCTTCACCACAGAGACCGCCGGCGTCTTTGACACGGACGCGACGCTCCGCGAAGAGTTTCTCCGCGCCGTGACAAGATAAAGCACAATTACAGGCAAGACAATAATCTGTATCTTATACACATATC
>JAIDJD010000143.1 GCA_029052375.1 Duncaniella sp.
CCACCCGATGGCCGCAAGGTGCTGGCACGCCGGCGCGCCAAGGGCAGGATGCGCCTCACCGTTGCTTGCTCCATCTCCGGCAAGTAATCTCTGAAACTTTTTAACGGTCTGGGCCTCGGGCCCCGCACCGATAACGCCAACAGGGCGGACAGGCTTTGCTGCAAAGCCTGTCCGCCCTGACGGCATTCGGCAGACCCGCGCCTAAAAATTAATCTCTTATCCCTATTTATCTGTTCTCTGTCCTTTTTAACCAAAAGTTCATATCTACCAGCAAAAAAATCCCAATATTTATAACACACGTTTGCAATATTTTACTTATCTTTGCCATGATTTTTTTGTCTGTCGGGGCGTCATGCCTTCGGGCTACCTCCGGCACCGCAGAGCACACAACCATACCGGCAGAAATCAATAACTCTCAATAACCTAAACAATGATGAAGAAAACCATCTTGACAAGCGTGGCCTCCGCCGCAATGCTGTTGCCTCTCGCGACAGCCTGCTCCGAGGAGGGAGCCTTTGTCGGTGAAGACACCGGGCGCATCACGCTCGAGGTCGACTTCAAGTCAGACCCCGTCTCGGCCAAGGCCGGGAGCAGGGCGGCGGTGGAGAACCCCATCACCGCAGACGATCTCTCGCTGAGGCTCACAGCCCTCGAAGCAGAGTTCTCAAAGACATGGACCTCTATTTCAGAATTCGATCCGGCGGCCGAGTTCTCGGTCGGAACATATAAGCTCGAGGCCTTCTACGGCGACCCCGCCGAGGAGGGTTACGGCAAGCCCCACTACAACGGCGAGCAGGAAGTGAAGGTGGTCACCGGCAAGAACACTCCGGTCTCGCTCACTGTAACGCTCGCCAACTCTATTGTCAAGGTGGTCTACACAGACGCCTTCAAGGAGTACATGACAGCCTACTCGGCCACCGTCCGCACCTCGCTCGGCGGCGAGATTGCATACGACGAGGCCGACACCCGCGAGCTCTTCGTGGCCCCCGGCACCGTCAGCCTCGCGCTCGACATCACCAAGCCCAACGGCAAGCAGGGCCAGGTAGTGGCCGCGAGCTTCGAGGCCAAGCCCCGATACCGCCACACAGTCACCGTCGACTACAACGGCGGCGAGACCGGCAAGCTCGAGGGCCTCACCATCACCTGCGACGACAGCATGAACGATATCGTCGAGCATACAATAGACATCTCTGACGACATCCTCTCGGCCTCGGCCCCCACCCTCACCCCCGACGGATTTGCCTCGGGCGAGACAGTCAGCCTCGTGGAGACAACAGCCGCTCCCAAAGAGATGAAGGTCAACATCGTAGCCCGCGGCAAGATCGGGTCTGTGACACTCACAACAGCCTCGGCCGCGCTGGTCAAGAAAGGCTGGCCCGAGACTGTAGACCTCGCCAATTGCGACCAGGCCGCGCAGGCCAAGCTCAAGGAGCTCGGCCTCAACGTCCTCGGCCTCTGGAAGAACCCCGACGAGATGGCCGTGATAGACTTCACGGACGTGCTCCCCAACATCCCCTTCGAGGAGGGCGCAAGCAACACATCGGTCTTCACCGTCAGCATCACAGACCGTTACAGCA
>JAIDJD010000144.1 GCA_029052375.1 Duncaniella sp.
GCCTACGGCCGAGGGCATCGAGCTGATAGACTCCATCAACGAGGAGCTGCTGAAGAGCGCCAAGCTCACAGGCCTGTGGGAGAACAAGCTGAGGCGCATAGAGCGCGGAGACTACTCGGCGGCCGAGTTCATAGACGAGCTCAAGACACTTGTGGGCGAGATAGTCATCAACGTCCTTTCGGACAACTCGCGCTCCAAGATATTCACCGAGGCCCCGGCTCCGGAAGAGCCCAAGGGCAAGAAGAAGGGCAAGGCCGCGCCCGGCGGCGAGAAGAAGCCTCGCCAGCCGCGCATCACCAAGTACGAACAGCTCGCGTGTCCCCTCTGCGGTTCGGGCCACATCGTCAAAGGGCGCACGGCCTTCGGCTGCAGCCGCCACACAGAAGGGTGCTCTCTGCGTCTCTTCTTCTCCGACTATCCCGAGACGCTGACCCCCTCCAAGCTCAAGAAGAAGCTCGACACCGCCAAGGCATAGCCCCGGCGGCGCAGTCGGCTGGTGCCGGCGGTCGCTTTTTTATGCAAAAATCGGTTTGCGTACTTTGAATTGACGCGGGTTTTGATTAACTTTGCATTGTGAATACCCTGGCTCTGCATATCGAGTATCTGCTTCTCCGTCACGATTGCGTCATCGTGCCGGGGCTTGGCGCGTTTCTTGTCCACAGGGATGAGGCCCGCCTTGAGGATGGCCGCAGGCTCTTGCCTCCCGTGCGCACCCTCGGCTTCAACAGCGAGCTTACGCTCAACGACGGCCTGCTTGCAGGCAGTGTGGCGCGCAGAGATTCCATCACCTACGAGGCCGCCCGTCAGAGGATAGGCCAGTGTGTGGAGTCGTTCATCCATCAGCTCCGCGAGTCCGGGACGGTCCCCCTCGGCCGTCTCGGCACCCTTTCGGTCTCGCCCGAGTCCAAGGGCTATATCTTCGAGCCGGCAGAAGACAGCTTTGTGGCCAATCTCCCGTGTCTCGGCCTTGAGCCCCTGACGCTCGCTCCGGTGGCCGGCCCCTCGGCCGACGAGCCCGGCGAGCCCACTGTGGCCCGTCCGCGCCTCCGCGCGGGATTCCTGGCGCGAGTGGCCGCTTCGGCGGTGCTCCTCTGCGTCACCGTAGGCATCGTGATTGCCACCAGCGGCCTCTCTCGCGGAGACCGCACAGACATGGCGTCGATAGGGAGCGCTCTCACATCCAAGGCTGTCGAAGAGCCTGTCGTCGTCTCGGACATTCCTGTCTCGCGAGACATACTCCTCAAC
>JAIDJD010000145.1 GCA_029052375.1 Duncaniella sp.
GCCCTTGCGCGCGGCGGGACGTCCGAGCAGGTCGACATAGCGGACCGATACAGCCTCGGCTCCGGTGTCGGCCGGCGTCAGTATGCCGCTCTCGGCGGCCTTCTCGGCGGCCAGGCGCATCTGGGCATGGATGTTGCAGTATGCGGGCTTGCGCCTGAGCTCCGAGTCGTAGAGCAGGGGTTTGTTGTGGCGCCACGAGTGGTTGTCAGAGATGCCCCAGACGAGCATCGAGGGACAGTTGTCGTTGCGGAGGAAGATGCGTGTTATGGCGCCGTACTCCTTGGCCTGGATGTCGAGGGCGTCGGCGGCATAGGGATTGGCCAGGGCGATGTCGAGCTCTGTGATGATGCACTTGAGGCCTATCTCGGCATAGCGGCGGATGTTGCGCTCGAGCTTGAGGGTGTCGAGCTGGCCTGTGGTGAGGTGGCACTGCAGGCCGCATCCGTCTATGGGGAGGCCAGACTTCTTGAGGCGCTTTATCAGGTTGTAGTAGGCCTCGGTCTTGGCGTTGCCCGCAAACTCCACGTTGTAGTCGTTGATGTAGAGCTTGGCCGAGGGGTCGGCCTGCCGGGCCCAGACAAAGGCCGAGTCTATGAACTCCTCGCCGATATAGGTGGCCCAGATGGAGGGGCGGAGCTTGTAGGCGTCGGGGTCGGTGCGTACGATGCTCTGGTCGTCGTCGAGCACCTCGTTGCAGACGTCCCACTCCGCGATGCGTCCCTTGTACTTGCCCACGACGTTCATGATGTGGTTCTTGAGTATGTCGAGCAGTTCGCGCCTGGAGTAGTTGCGGTCGTTCTTGCGTCCGTCCTTGCTGACCCATTCGGGCACCTGCAAGTGCCATGCGAGGGTGTGGCCGCGGACGGTCTGCGAGTTTCTTGTGGCGGCCTCCATCACGGCGTCCGAGCCGGAGTAGTTGAACTGGCCGCGCGCGGGTTCCGTGGCGTCGAACTTCATCTCGTTCTCGCCCACGAGCATATTGAACTCGCGGCCTGCGATGGCTGCCTCCTGAGAGTTGCGGCTGTCGTAGCGGTAGGTGGCGAAGGCCATGCCTATGTTCTTGCCGAGCTTTTCGGCATATTCGCGCAGGGGGGTGTCGTCGTCGATGTCCGCGCTCCAGTCGTCGTCGGGCCATTCGCCTCCCGTGCCGGGCTCGTCGTCGTCATCCTCGATGTCGCCCTGGCCGCTGTATTCGGCCGAGGTGATCTTGGCCACGACGCTGAAGGCGCCGTCGGGCTCCTCGCGCTGTTCCACCACCCATGTGAAGGCCTTGGGATAGCGGATGCGGAATCCCCAGTCGCCCTCCTTCCTGACGGCTGTGAGCAGTGTGAACTCATCGCCCACGGCGGGCGTGGCGCCCTCGGCGAGAGCGATGGTCAGGCGGGGTGTCAGCCCGGAGTCTTCGAAGTCTTGTGTCCTTGAGCTGTACGAGAGCTCTCTCTTATACACAACTGACGCTGACGACGATCTTACGCG
>JAIDJD010000146.1 GCA_029052375.1 Duncaniella sp.
CGGCGGGCGACTATGACGGCGTGCTCATCCACCCCGTCATCGACGACTGCATGGCTCAGGGCGGCGACCCCTCGTCCAAGGACGCGCCCAAGGGCAAGATGCTCGGCGCGGGAGACTCCGGCCAGCCCGTCGAGGCCGAGATACTCTATCCGGCGCATTACCACCACCGCGGAGCCCTCGCCGCCGCGCGTCAGGGAGACAACGTCAATCCTCAGCGCAAATCCTCAGGCTCTCAGTTCTATATCGTTACGGGCAGGAAATACTCGCCCGCACAGCTCGACCAGCTCGAACACCAGGCCCTGATGCGCCACAAGAAAGAAGTCTTCGACAAGCTCTGCGCCGAAAACCGCGACAGCATCATGTCTCTGCGCCGCAACCGCGACCAGGCAGGCCTGCAGGCTCTTCAGGACGAACTCGTCAGGCAGACCGAGGCCAAGACAGCCGGCGATACCATAGCCTTCACTCCCGAGATGCGCGAAGACTATATGCGCGTCGGAGGCACTCCGCACCTCGACGGCGCCTATACAGTCTATGGCAAGGTGCTGGAGGGCATGGATGTCGTGGCCAAGATAGAGGCCGCCGAGACTGACGCCAACGACCGCCCCATCGAGGATATCCGCATCACCTCGGCCGAAGTGCTTGACTGACAGGATACGACATGGAGAGACGCCCGCGAGTGTCCTGGATAATGCCGGCCTTCAATGCCGGCCGGTATATCCGTGAGGCCATTGATTCGATACGTCGCCAGACAGTCCGGGACTGGGAGCTGATAGTGGTCAACGATGGCTCGTCTGACGATACGGTGAGTATCGTCAGCGATATAGCGTCCGGAGACCCTCGCGTGCGTCTCATAGAAATGCCGTCTCCGTCCGGCTCGGCCTTCATGCCCCGCAAGAAGGGCATAGAGGAGGCGCGGGCCGACATTGTCGCTCCTCTCGATGCAGACGACCGTATAGACCCTGACTATCTCGAGTCGCTCCTCGGTGTGATGGATAAGACCGGGGCCGACATCGTGTATCCGCAGATGTTCCGCTTTGACGGGAGTCCGGCCGTCGAGTATGCCGACGGCCTGGCAGATACTTTGGGCGAGGGCAAGACTTTTGTCCGCCATACGCTCGACGGATGGGGGATATCCTGCAATGGCGGAGTGTTGAGACGTCAGCTTTACCTTGATGTTTTCGGTGTCTTCCCCCAGGAGGTCACCCACGCTTTTGCCGACGAGCTCCTGACGCGTTATCTCTTGTGGCAGGCTCCAGTGGTGGCTTTCACGAGGGTGAGATATCACTATCGCATTTATGACGAGTCTGTATGCAGGCGTCCCGACAGACACGCTTTTGACCTGATGCTCAACGACCATGCCCTTGTCGGCTTTGTCCGCGAGCGTTACGGGCGTGAGTCTGAGGAGTATATGCTGGCACAGCGTCAGAACTTCCACGGGATATTCCGGGCTCTCAGGCTGTTGAACAGTCACAGGTTCGACCCCGAGGCCCGCAGGTATGCCCAGGGGCTGATATCTGTTTCCAGACAGCTGATGGACAAGGATGTCGTCAGAAAGCACGTCAGCCCGAGGTATTATTTCCTTCTCGAGTGTCCGCTGGTCCCTGTCCGCCCGGCTCTCGCCTTGTGCGACTTTGTTATGTCTTTGGGTAAGAACCGTCAAACGGCGATTTGAATGGCTAATATATTCTCCGGTCTAAAGGATTCGCTGGTCAATTTCGGCATGGAACACCTCGGCAGGCCGTTCCGTGACCTGAGGGGCTGGTGGTGGCACGTCAAGAAAAATGTCAGGAACAACACCAGATGGACGTTGGATACATCGGGGGTATGGATGGGCTGGCGAGTGTCTGACGGATTGGCCGGTGAGATTGACAGCAGGCTTTCTCACGACGGTT
>JAIDJD010000147.1 GCA_029052375.1 Duncaniella sp.
CGGGACGCCTGTAGACGTCATAGAAAAGCGGAGCGTCATTGACCGCCTGCGGATAATTCGTTGTACCCCACTTGAGGTTGAACCATCCCCAGCGAGGATTTGAAGCATAACGCAAGACTCCGTGATAAGAAACGGAAGGATCTTTCTTGGGATCAAATTCATTTGTCGGTGTAACAGGGTTTTGCCCGCTCCATGGTCCGGCATTGTGGTTAACCACAATCTCCTCATCCGGCCTATACAGAACCTCCTTGCGGTGACCGTAGCCCGAAGCACCTATCGGGAAGAAGACGTTGGCGCCGGTCTCTTTGTTGTAGATAAAACATCCACGCATACCGCCGGTCTTGTTGGAGTAGTCGTATCCGTAGACCTCGGTTATGTCGTCCAGTGTCTCATCGCTCTCGTCGCCATACAGCACACCGAAGCCCTGGCCGATATATTTGTACTTGTACAGCGCCACATAGTCGTCGTATGTGGCAATCCTGGCGTTGCCGACAGTGGGGTCTGAAAATTCCTTGTTAAGGCTATCTTTGTTGCCTGTAGTGGTTATGCTCTCCCATTCTTTGAGCGTCAGGCTGTTGTCCGGAGCGGCCGCGTTCTTGATGAAGTCGTCAGGCTCGATGTTGATCCAGTACTTCTTGTTGTTCTTGTTTTTGAGCGCATCGATTCCGGTCCAGTTGTTCCACTTGAACAGCGAGCCCTCGTCGCAGGGGTTGTCGGCAAAGGCTGTGCCGCTGCGCATATTCTTGGTATACCATTTGGTGCCAGTGCCGAGGTCTACGGGGCTGTCTCCCTTCTTGACAAAGATAAGATGGTAACAGGAGAAGTCGTTGTACTCCACCCTGATGATGGCATCGCCCTCGCCACTGTTGAAGTTGATGTCAAAGTCTATGTCGTCCGAGCCGGTGTGGCCATATATCGATGTGACGTTGATGGTCTCCACCGGGTCGTCGTCGCTCGGCTGATAGGTGATAGTCTCTTTCTTGACAGATGTAGTCTCATTGTTGCCGGAGAGATATATGATGTTGTTCTCGTCGCGTATGACGTAGGCCTTCCAGGGTCCGACAGATTTCAGGTTATCGAAAGAGGTGGCCTCCTCGTTGGGCAGCACCTTGAGGACGACATTGAACTTTTTGGTATTGCCCTTCTTGCGCCAGACGCCCTTGGGGTTGACCACTCGGCGCGACTGTTTGATGACTACATCTTCTACGTATGGCTTCACCTCAGAGTTGGTCCTTGTGTCGAAGAGCGTGGCCGTGAATCTCACCTTTGCCTCGCGCTGATATGCCACATAGGGATTGTTGCCGGTATAGGCCGTCTCCTTGACGAGCTGTTTGGCTCGGGTGTACATCGGCAGCTGGAAGTGATAGGTGTTGCCCTCGTTCTTGCCGCCTTTCTTGACACTGACCGAAAATTTGTCGCTTGCCAGTGCGCCTTCCGTCTGGTGTTCGCCATCCAGAATGTAGCGTTTTACTTCAAAGTATGTGCTCTCTCCACAGTCTGGCGTCATCTCATAATTAGCCTGATTTACATAAAGATTATATGGAGGACCGGCAACAACCTTTGTCTTCTCTCTCTTGTGGAGCGAGAGAAATCCGTTGAACGAAAAGCCGTTGGGATAGATGCCCGGCCTGTTCATAGTCTTCCAGTAGTCGAGCGAGCCGGGATTTGCGGGAGCCCAGTTGTTCTCTATGATCTCTGCCTTGAGGCCTGTGACGATGACGCCCGGCTCGGTGTCTATCTGGAGCGGGAACATCATAGAGTGGTTGTAGAGATACGAGATAAAATACGGGTTTGGCATCTTCATGCCAGGGTCGCGCTTGTAGTCGATATGCCAGTCTACGTCGTTGGCATATCCGTTGAAGTGCATCGTCAGCTTGTAGTGGTGGTTGCGCTCGGCGTTGTAGTCGAGGTGGGTGTCCTTGCCGAGCATGAAACGGTAGACGATGTCGCCCTCGGAGATGTCTCCGCTGTTGAGCGACTTATAGTATGCGCGCACCTCGATGTAGGTGCCGTACTTCTTGTTGTCCTTGAATCCCGTCACCGAAGGGTCTGTCTCGGGTTTGCCGGGGTCGGGCTTGGTGTTTCCGTCGGGATACGAGGGCTTCGGGTTGTCCTTGTCCACCTCGTCGCCCTCGACCACCTGCCACTTGTCCGATGCTGTGCCGGCCTCGCCCTCGCCCTGCCTATTCTCATAGAAGTAGA
>JAIDJD010000148.1 GCA_029052375.1 Duncaniella sp.
CCCTTTTTTTTTTTCAAGCACACGCCGGCATACGAGATCTTTTCCGGTCGCGTGGGCTCGGAGTTGTCAATAACCCACCGGGCCTACATATACAGGCGTCCACCTCTGCCCGACAGAGGTGGACGCCTGTCCTATTTCGTTACTTATATATATTAAGGGGGAGCGTCAGTATTTGAGAGTAGAGCCGCCAAGGAATTCGCGGAGCAGGGATGTGGGCGGTATGAGATGTGTGGGTATGGATGGGAAATAGCTAAGGAACAGACGGAGGCGACGGGCGAGGGCATACTCGGGAAGTGTGCGCGGGACGGTGCGGAGGACACGCTCGGCCTCGTCGCGCATGACGCTCAGCTCGAAGAGAAGCGACGAGTTGAACATCGAGTCGGCGTTTTCCTGATATGGGAATATCCACTTTTCCTCGCCGCGCCGGACACTGGGCCAGCGCCGTATGGTGTCGAGGGGAGATGTGCCGCGATACTTGCAGTCGCGCACGATGCGGCGGATGAGGCGGGTGTCCGTCGTCGGTATCCAGTTGTGCTCGTCGACAGCTATGGTAGTGAGCGCCGAGACATAGACGCGATACTTCAGCTTTTCGGGTATGCGTTCTGTCAGCGACGGATTGAGCCCGTGGATGCCCTCAATGAGAAGTATTGAGTCTTTGGGAAGGGATATCACCTTGTCTTTCTGGTACTGGCGTGTGCCCGTCTCGAAGTTGTATGTAGGCAGATTGACCTCCTTGCCCTGAGTGAGATCGAGGAGATGTGCGTTGAACAGCCTCAGGTCTATGGCGTCGATGGACTCGTAGTCATACTCTCCGTCCTCGTCCACGGGTGTCAGATGGCGGTCGACAAAATAGTCGTCGAGCGAAATCATCACCGGACGTATCAGATTGGTGAGCAGCTCTATGGCCAGGCGCTTGGTGAATGTGGTCTTGCCTGAGGATGACGGCCCGGCAATCAGGACTATCTTGGCCTGCCCCTCCCTGAAGCGCGCGGTGATGGCATCGGCGATGGCGCGGATATGCTTTGCAGACAGCGCCTCGGCGATGTTGACCATCATGGCCGCCTGCTTGGCGCGCACCATAGAGTGGACATCGGCGGCCCCTGAGATGCCCACGATGCGGTTGAAGCGCTGATACTCGGCGAAGGCACGCGCCAGCTTTGGCTGTTCGACCGGGACTGCGGGCACAAGCGGATTATCCTTGGACGGAGGCACGAGCAGATATCCATATCCGTCGCCCCACGGGATGAAGTCGAAGACGCCGAGCATCCCGGTGGACGGAGCCAGCGGCCCTATGCAGGTGTCGGTGGTGGTGTCGAGCGTGTAGACGACGGTGTACAGCTCCGAGAGGTCTTCTATGAGACGCGCCTTCTCGTCGAGCCCCTGGGCACGCAGCATCCCGGCCACCTGCGGCGTGGGCAGCTCGGACCGCACTATCGGGAGGTCTCTCGCTACAAGCTCCTGCATCTCGGCGCGCACCGCGGCGGCCACCTCGGGGCGAGGCAGTCGCGGAGCCCCGTCGGGGAAGGCTATGGTGCAGTAATAGCCGTGGGATATGGAGTTGCGCACCCTCAGCCTGGCCCCCGGATAGAGCTTTGTGACGGCCCTGTAGAGCATCAGGCAGAGCGAGCGCACGCAACAGCGCATCCCCTCAGGCGACGACGGCGTTATATACTCGACCTGCTTGGGGCAGAAGAGCGAGAAGGAGAGGTCTTCAAACTTATTGTTGACACGCGCACATATGGGCGCGGGGCAGGCGGGAAGTCCGGCGAGAGCGTGGAGCTGAGACACGGTAGTGCCGCCGGGGACATCTATAGTGCGGTTGTCGGGAAGAAGAGTGATAATCATAACGGAGCGGTAGGTGAGATGAATTGTACAGCGGAGCGGTTGGCTCTGACAAATATAACGCCCGAAGCGCCCTTGAGGAAAGATATTTTAGTTAAAAAAAATTAACCCCGACCATCCATGCTCCCCGCCCGAGGCCCACGCGGCCCGCGGGGCAATTTTCGCGGACGCCGCGCGTTATCTAAAATATGAGAAGACTACCACACAACCTGCTGTACTGCACAATCCTCGGCCTGCTGCTGGCCCTTGCCTCGTGCGGACACTCGGACGAGCCGGAGCCCGGGGGACCGGGCAAGGAGAAGGAGAACCGACGCACCATACTGGTCTACATGGTGGCCGCCAACTCGCTCGGCGACCTCGGCTATGACGAGGCAGACCTCGGAGAGATGGCCAGGGCCGCCAGAGAGGGGCAGACCGCCGGAGGGCGCCTGCTGGTCTACCGCGCCGCCCGCGAGACATCGGCCGGCGCGCCCAAGCTGATCGAAGTGACCCCCGACGGCACCCTCGAGATACTGAAAGAATATGACACCGGCCTCTACTCCGTAGACCCCGCGCGGATGAAGGAGGTAATCGACGACGCCATGCAGACCGCCCCCGCCGAGGGATACGGCCTGGTGTTGTGGAGCCACGCCAACGGCTGGCTCGGAGCCCCGGAAGGAGCCGGCGACCGCTACAAGGCCTTCGGCGAAGACCGCAGGCACTACATGACGCTCCAGTCGCTCGGCAAGGTGCTGTCCGACTACACCTTCGACTTCATCTACGCCGACTGCTGCCTGATGGGCAACATAGAGACAGCCTACGAACTGCGCCGGGCCACCCCCCTCTTCGCGGCCTCGCCCACCGAGCTCGGGCTCGAGGGTATGCCCTACGACCAGAACCTCCGCCACCTCTTTGCCGAGACGCCCGAAGTGGCCGAGGCGGCCCGCAACACCTACGAGTGGTATGCCGAGCGCGGCAAGCACTGCCAGATGAGCGTCATACTCACCTCGGCCCTCGACGACCTGGCCCGCGAGAGCCGCCGCCTGTGGCAGAACCGCACCGGATATCCCGACGTCAGCGGCGTCCAGACCTACGTCAGCGACACCCCCTGCCACAGCTACGACATGGAGGCATACTACGAGCGGCTCGGAGCCGACGACGCCTGGCGCGCCGCGCTCGGCCGGGCCGTGATATACAAGGCCTCCACAGCCAAGGCCATAGGCTCAATAAGCATGGACCGATACTGCGGCCTCGGCTCGGGAGCCGTCCGCAGCGAACGCGACATCGACTATCGCGGATACAGCGACACACAATGGTGGAAAACAATAAACAACTGACACATACCCGATACATACAATGACACCCTCACTACCCGCAGACAGCATAGCGGCCCCCGCAGCCGAACTCGCGCAGATGGGCAACATGACATTCGACGAACTGATAGGCACCCTCGCGAGCAAGGCCGTCCACTTCGGCATCTCGCTCTTCGCCGCCATAACGGTCTTCTACATCGGCCGCTTCGTCATCACGCGCCTCTACCGCATGGCCGAGAAGCTGATGCTCAAGCGCAACGTCGAAGCCTCGCTCACCACCTTCGTGCTGAGCATGATACGCATAGTCCTCTACTTCATCCTGCTGGTCACCGTCATCGGCATCCTCGGCCTTGAGACCAGCTCGTTCCTGGCCATCTTCGCCTCGGCCGGCGTCGCCGTCGGCATGGCCCTGAGCGGCACCCTCCAGAACTTTGCGGGAGGCGTCCTGATACTCCTCCTCAAACCCTTCAAGGTAGGAGACGCCATCGAGGCCCAGGGATATGCCGGCACGGTGCGCAAGATAGAAATCTTCAACACCGTCATCACCACCCCCGACAACAAGACCATCATCATACCCAACGGCGGCCTCTCCACAGGCACCATCAACAACTCCACCACCCAGACCATGCGGCGCGTAGACTGGACCATCGGGATCAGCTACGGCGACTCCACCGCCCGCGCCCGCGAGGCCATACTCGGGATGCTCGCGAGCGACAGCCGCATACTCCGGGCCTCGACACCCGGCGCCGCCGACCCCGCCGTCTTCGTGGCCTCGCTGGACGACTCGGCCGTCACCATCACTGTCCGCGCATGGGTGCTCAAGGCCGACTACTGGGACGTCTTCTTCGGCTACAACGAACGGTTTCTCAACGAGCTGCCCGAGCGCGCGGGCGTCCGCTTCCCCTTCCCTCAGATGGACGTGCATATGCACCGAGATTAACATTCTTTAAAGAGGAAATACGGAGGATTTTTGGTAACTTTGCGGAGGCGTGCCATGTGTATGTGGCGTGCCTCCTTTCCTTATTTGCGGCCAGGCCCCCGTACGGAGGTGTCCGCCCCACAGACTCTCTCATCCTCTGATACCATGGCCGCGCCGTCGTTCAACAGGCCGAGGCCGCCTCTCTCTCCCCCCTCCCCCCTTTCTTTGAAAAAAAGAAAAAACGACATAAATGACAAGTAAATGGAATTACTGTCCACTCACATCCTCACAACACGACGCCGAGCTGCGGCTCGCGGCGCGCTATTCGGGAGTGCCCCCGATAAGCGAGCTGCTGGTTAAGCGCGGACATACAGACGCAAAGGAAGCGGAGCAGTTCCTGCACCCGTCCCTGCGCGACCTCCACGACCCATTTCTGATGCCGGAGATGGACCGCGCCGTGGCGCGGCTCAACAAGGCCATGGGGCGCAAGGAGAAGATACGCGTGTATGGAGACTATGACGTGGACGGCACGACGGCCGTGGCCCTGGTATACAGATACCTGCGCCAATACTACTCGAACATCGACTACGACATCCCCACCCGAGGCGAGGACGGCTACGGCATCTCGCTGGCCACCATCGACCAGGCCGCCGAGGACGGGGTGACGCTCTTCATCATCCTCGACTGCGGCATCAAAGCCAAGGAAGAGGTGGCCTATGCCCTCGAGCGGGGCATAGACTTCATCATCTGCGACCACCACGTGGCCGACGACAGCCTCCCCCCCGCGGCCGCCATCCTCAACCCCAAGCTCGCCGGCAGCACATATCCCTGCCGCCACCTCTCGGGCTGCGGCGTAGGATACAAGCTGATGCAGGCCTTCGCCGTCAGCAACGGCCTCTCCACAGCCGAGCTCGAAGGGATGCTCGACCTCGTGGCCGTCTCGATAGCCGCAGACATCGTCCCCATGGTGGGCGAAAACCGCGTCCTGGCCTACTATGGCCTCAAGCGCCTCAACTCCACCGCCGCCAACATCGGCATCAAGGCCATCATACGCCTCTGCGGCCTCTCGGGCAAGGAAATCAAAATCTCAGACGTCATCTTCAAGATAGGCCCCCGCATCAACGCCGCAGGCAGGATGCAGAGCGGGCGCGAGGCCGTAGACCTCCTCGTATGCCGCAACATGAACGACGCCATGGCCCTGGCGCGCGACATAGACCGGCGCAACCAGGAGCGCAAGGAGCTCGACCACCGCATAACGGACGAGGCCACAGCCCTGATAGAAGAGCAGGCCGCCATGTGGGCCGACCGCAAGTCCATCGTCGTCTACAACGAAGGGTGGCACAAGGGCATCATCGGCATCGTGGCATCGCGCCTCACAGAGCAGTATTACAAGCCCACCGTGGTACTGACCCGCTCCAACGGCATGGCCACAGGCTCGAGCCGCTCGGTACAGGGATTCGACGTCTACGCCGCCGTAGGCTCGGCCCGCCACCTGCTCGAGACCTTCGGAGGCCACACCTACGCCGTGGGCCTCAGCCTCAGGGAGGAGAACATACCCGAGTTCACACGCATCTTCGAGGAGTATGTGGCGGCCCACATCACCCCCGAACAGGAGACCCACACCCTCGAGATAGACGCCTATCTCACCTTTGCCGAGCTCACGGCCGAGTTCATGAGCGTCCTGCACAAGTTCAACCCCTTCGGGCCGGGCAACCAGAAGCCCGTCTTCTGCACCCGAGGCGTCCGCGACTTCGGCACCTCCAAGGCCGTCGGCAAGAGCGGAGAGCACCTCAAGCTCGACCTCGTCGACGAGACCTGCGGCAAGGTGTTCCCGGGCATAGCCTTCAACGCCGCCCCGGCCCACCTCGAGGCTGTGCGCTCGGGACGCCCCTTCGACATACTCTACACCATAGACGAGAGCCGCCGCAAGGGAGGAGCACGCACCATCCAGCTGATGGTGAAAGAGATAATCCACTCCTGAGATATGCAGACGATAATCGTGTCGATGGCCCTGGGCATCGCCGCCGGATACCTGCTGAGGAAATCGAAGCTCCGATACCTCGGCAGGGTCACCATGGCCATCATCTGGCTGCTGCTCTTCCTGCTCGGCATCGAGGCCGGCGGCGACGACCGCATAGTGCGCTGGATAGGCACCCTCGGGCTCGAGGCCATCGCGGTCTCGGCCGCAGGCGTGGCCGGGAGCTCGCTCCTCGCCCTCCTGCTCTGGAGGTGGTCTGTCCCCAAAGCCGCGGAGAGCATCGAGAAAGAAAGGAGGCGGCCGTGAAGGGGAGCCTCATAATAGTTGGATTCTTCATCCTCGGCGCCATAGCCGGATACACGGGACTGCTGGCCATAGACCGCGAGGGCGTCAGCATCAGCCTCGTGGCGCTCTGCCTGCTCATATTCTGTGTCGGCATGGGCATAGGCCGCGACATCGGCTCGCTGGCACGCGGGCTGCGCTCGCTCAGCCCCAGGCTCCTGCTCCTCCCGCTGGCCACCGTCCTCGGCACCCTCGCCGGGTGTCTCGCCGTCTGGCCCCTGCTGCCGGGACGCACAGCCCCCGACGTCCTCGCCGTAGGCTCGGGCTTTGCCTACTACTCGCTCTCAAGCGTGCTAATCACGGAGTGCCGCGGAGCCGAGCTCGGCACCATAGCCCTCATGGCCAACATCTCGCGCGAAATAATCACCCTGCTCGGCGCCCCCCTGCTCAGGCGGTGGTTCGGCCCCCTGGCGCCCATATCAGCGGGCGGAGCCACGAGCATGGACACCACACTGCCCATAATCGCCAGCGTTTGCGGCCGCGAATACTCGGTGCTATCCATATACCACGGCTTTGCTGTCGACTTCAGCGTCCCATTCCTCGTAACCC
>JAIDJD010000149.1 GCA_029052375.1 Duncaniella sp.
CTTCTTCAAGAATCCCGTGGTCTCGCGCGAGACGGCAGAGAGGCTCAGGGCCGAGTTTCCAGAGATGCCGGCGTTCGACCAGGACGGAGGCGTCAAGATACCTGCCGCCTGGCTCATAGACCGCTGCGGCTGGAAAGGGCGTGTGATGGGCAATGTAGCCGTATGGCATCTCCAGCCCCTCGTCATCACCAATCCCGGGCGCAACGCCTCGCCCTCCGAGGTCGTGGACGCCGAGAAAGCCATCATGGCCTCTGTCAGCGAGCGTTTCGGCATTTCACTTACCCCCGAGGTAGAACATATAGGCCCCTTCAGGCGTTAACATATATATACAGAAATAAACAGAATCAAGCACTATCCCCCAGACCCGACAATGAGCACATATATAATAGAAGGCGGCCACAAGCTGCATGGAGAGATTTGTCCGCAGGGCGCCAAGAACGAGGCGCTCCAGGTGATAAGCGCCGTGTTGCTGACCTCAGAGCCGGTAGTGATACACAATGTCCCCAACATCCTCGACGTCACCAACCTCATCAATCTGCTCAAGGCCATGAACGTCAAGGTGGAGCGTCTCGACTACTCCACCTATCGCTTCCAGGCCGACGACCTTGACGAGGAGTATATCTCGAGCGCCGACTTTGTGGCCCGCTGTGCCGGACTGCGCGGGTCTGTGCTCGTGGTGGGTCCCCTGCTGGCTCGTCTCGGCCAGGCCTACTTTGCCAAGCCCGGCGGCGACAAGATTGGACGCCGCCGCGTAGACACCCACATCACCGGACTCTCTCGCCTCGGGGCCATGATAGCCTATAACGAAGAGCGCCAGGCCTACTACCTTGTGACGGTAGGCGGCCTCAAGGGGTGCTATATGCTCCTCGACGAGGCATCCGTGACCGGCACCGCCAACATCATCATGGCCGCCGCGCTGGCCGAGGGCACCACCACTATCTACAACGCCGCCTGCGAGCCATACGTACAGCAGCTCTGCAGGATGCTCTCGTCCATGGGAGTGTCTATCGAGGGCCTGGGCTCGAACCTGCTGCGCATCACCGGCGTGGAGCGTCTCTCTGGCGCCGAACACACCATCCTCCCGGACATGATAGAGGTAGGCAGCTTCATAGGCATGGCCGCCCTGACCCAGAGCCCGCTGACCATCAAGAACGTCTCGTATGACAATCTCGGCATCATCCCCGACGCCTTCCGCCGCCTCGGCATCAATCTCGAGCGCCGCGGCGACGATATCCACGTCCCCGAGCAGGAAGTCTACGAGATAGAAACCAACCTCGACGGCTCCATACCCACCATCGCCGACGCACCCTGGCCCGGGCTGACGCCAGACCTCCTCTCGGTGATGCTCGTGACGGCCACCCAGTGCAAGGGCAGTGTCCTCATCCACCAGAAGATGTTCGAGAGCCGTCTGTTCTTTGTCGACCGCCTCATAGACATGGGCGCCCAGATTATGCTCTGCGACCCCCACAGGGCCGTTGTCATCGGCCTCGACCACAAACAGCCTCTCCGCGCCAACAAGATGCACTCGCCCGACATCCGCGCCGGCATCGCCATGCTCATAGCCGCCATGAGCGCCAAGGGTGTCTCTGTCATCGACAATGTAGACCAGATAGACCGTGGCTACGAAGCGATAGACACGCGTCTCGGCGCTATCGGAGCCTGCATCTCGCGCCGCGACTGACCTCAGCCCGCAGGCCCTGCGGCCGCGCGGGGCCTCCAATCACTTTGTCACATCTCTCTCATTCACTGTCCTGAAAAATGGAAAAGACTGTTCAGCACTCCCCCTGCGGTCTGCTCAGACCGCTGTTGAGACTCTCGGCCGAGGTCGCCGCTCCGGGCGATGCCGCCCTTGTGCGCGACCTCTACAGGAAGGCCGCCGACAAGGGGATACTACTCCCGGAGCGCCACGGGCTCAGCCCCCTGCGCCAGTCGATAGACACCGCCTCGGCCTTCTGCGAGATGGTGTCGCCGGACCGCAATATGCTCCTGGCCGTGATGCTCTATCAGCTTGCGGCCGCCGGAGGCACCACCACGGACGAGATAGCCTCTGTCTGGGACGCCGACGTGGCGCGCCTGGTCAGCGGTCTCATCAAGGTCAGCACCCTCTATGGCAAACAGACCGTGGTCAAGACCGAGAACTTCCGCCGCCTGCTCATGGCCCTGGCCGAAGATATCCGCGTCATCATCATAATGATAGTGGAGCGTCTCACCCTGATGCGCGCCATCAACCATCATCCCGACGAGAAGTTCGTGACAGACACGGCCTTCGAAGCCGGATATCTCTATGCCCCGCTGGCCCATCGCCTCGGCCTCTACAAGATAAAGAGCGAGCTTGAGGATATGTCGCTCAAGTACACCTCGCGCGACACATACACCCGTATAGCCCGAGGGCTCAACGAGACCAAGACAGAGCGCGACGCATACATAGCCTCGTTCATCGAGCCGCTGCGCCGCAAGCTCGACGAGACCGGCCTCTCGTACGAGATGAAGGGACGCACCAAGTCGATATACTCCATATGGAACAAGCTGCGCAAGCAGCACTGCGACCTGTCTGGCATCTACGACCTCTTTGCCATACGCATCATACTCGATGTGCCCGAGAATATGGAGAAGGCCGAGTGCTGGAGGGTATTCTCGATTGTCACCGATATGTACACCGGCAACCCCAACCGCCTCAAGGACTGGATAACAATCCCCAAGAGCAACGGATATGAGTCTCTGCACACCACCGTGATGGGCCCTGGAGGCAAGTGGGTCGAGGTACAGATACGCACGCGCCGCATGGACCTCATAGCCGAGAAGGGCCTGGCCGCGCACTGGCGCTACAAGGGCATCAAGAGCGAGAGCTCGCTGGACCAGTGGATGAACAATGTCCGCGACATCCTCGAGACAGCCGAGGGCCCCATGGAGCTGATGAAGAATTTCAAGATGGACCTCTACGACAAGGAGGTGTTTGTCTTCACCCCTCAGGGCGACCTTCACCGCCTGCCGCTGGGCGCAAGCGTCCTCGACTTCGCCTTTGCCATCCACAGCAAGATAGGATGCTCGTGTGTGGCCGGCAAGGTCAACGGACGCACACGCAAGCTCGGATTCAAGCTCCACTCGGGCGACACCGTAGAGGTGATCACTTCCGGCTCGCAGACCCCCAGGGCAGACTGGCTGAACCTCGTGGTCACCTCCAAGGCCCGCACCAAGATACGCCAGACCATCAACGAGCTGACAGCCCGCTCGTCCGAGCTAGGGCGTGAACTGCTCCTCCGCCGTTTCAAGAACCGCAAGATAGAGGTGGACGAGGGAGACATGATGCGCACCATCAAGAAGCTCGGCTACCGCACGGTAACAGACTTTCACAAGGCTCTCGCCGACGGTGTGCTCGACCCCGCCGACGTGATAGCCGTCTATGAGGATGTATCGCGCCCGGCCGACACAAGGGCCCAGGGCGAGCGCCGCAGCGCCGAGGAGTTTGAGCTCCAGGAGGCGCTCGGAGAGAAGGAGGCCGAGCGCCGCAGGGACGACGACGTGCTGGTGATAGGCAGCGAGAACATCCGCGGGATGAACTACCGTATGGCCAAGTGCTGCAACCCCATCTTCGGCGACAAGGTCTTCGGCTTCATATCCTCGGAGGGCGTGGTGAAGATCCACCGCGAAGACTGTCCCAACAGCGCCCATATCCACGAACGATATCCCTACCGCCTAATCCGCACCCGGTGGTCTGGCAAGACGGGCAGCCTGACGGCCGCCACCATACGCATCGTGGGCCAGGACGACATAGGCATCGTCACCAACATCACATCCATAATCAACAAGGAGAAGGCCGCACAGCTCCGCACCATCTCTAT
>JAIDJD010000015.1 GCA_029052375.1 Duncaniella sp.
AAAGAAGTCATCTTCCGCATTCCTACCCTTACAATCGGAATTGCTGAGCATTGCGTAACATCCACAATCCGAAATGTTTGAATAGAAATTCTTCAAACGTACCTGTTCATTATCGTCAAATGATTCCTTTACATAAGAATTGAAACTTGATGTAGCATCAAGGGGGCGGTAAGGAGGATCGAAATAGAAGAATGTATATCCTTGTATATGCTCCGCAGTATTGGAGAAATCACCATTCATTATCTCTACCTTCTGTAACAGTTCGCTGTCTGCAAGAATTAAATCTTCATCGCAAATCGTCGGATTAGAGTATCGGCCGAAAGGCACGTTAAAGCCTCCCTTGGAATTTTCCCGATAAAGACCATTGAAACAAGTCCGGTTAAGGAAAATCATATATGATGCCTCTTCAACATCTGTCAAAGGCTGTTGGTTAAAACGGTTTCGTATATCAAGGTAGAGTTCTTTTTGTTTGTCATAATCCTCTATAACCTTAAATGTGGTTTGCAGTTCATTTAATGCGTCAATCAGTAAATAAGGTTCATCTCTAATCACACTATAAGTCTTTACGAGATGAGGATTAATATCATTGATTACCGCACGCTTGATATTGGGATATTTTTGTAGCATATAAAACAGCATGGCACCTCCCCCCACAAACGGCTCAATGTAGGTCACTTCATCTTCGTTGCGGAATGTTTCCGGCAAGAATGAATCAATGGTAGGGAGCAATTGGGTCTTGCCTCCTGCCCATTTCAGAAAGGGCTTAGCCTTTGTTCTTGTCATAGTTTGCGCTACCATTCAGTTACATGACAAACCAAAACTCCATTTAAAGTTATCTGAAGGATTGTCGAGCCTGAATTGACTACTATATATTGTTTTTTTCATCCTGAACATCTCTGTCGTTGTGAAACTTGCATTAAGCAACGATGATTGGATGTTCATTCATATGCAAATATACAAATTATTTTCTCTATAATTGAATATACTGAGAAAAAATGATACAGTTACACATTCAAGGCTCTTTTCAAGGCTCTTTTAAGCATTGGACGGCTCTCAGCGGAGGCCGAGGCCGCTGAATATCGGGTCGAGGCGGGCCATCCATGTGTGGTCGCGCTCGGCGCGCAGGCGCGCGGCCGCCTTCATGCGGGCCACCTCGGCCTCGCGGGCGGGAGAGAGATACCAGAGAGCCTTGTCTATCATCTCCTCGCGCGTGTCGTAGAGGACTATCTCCTTGCCGTCCTCGAAGTAGCGTTCTATCTCGGGGTTGCGAGTGGTGAGCTGCAGGCCGCCGCACATGGGTATCTCGAATGTGCGCAGGTGGAGCTTCTGTATGGGACGGTCGAGGATATAGGTGTCTCTCAGCTCTGTGATGTTGAGCGAGAGGGCATGGGAGGAGTAGAGCCGGCACATATCCTCGTGGCTGACGGAGCGGTGGGCATGGAAGCGGGGCGAGGCTGTGTCGAGCCTCGCGGCGGGGGTGAGCCTGTTGAGTATGGCGGCCTTGAACACCGTGCGTCCTATCGGGAAGCGCATATAGCGCGAGGCCTTGACAAGGATGTCGCGGGGCGAGAATTCTTTCCGGCCCTTGGGCGCCGAGCTGTTGTAGCCCTTGCGGAAGAGGACGTCGGCATAGACGTCGACATCGATGCCTCCGGCGGTGAGATGGTTCAGCTTGTTGGTGCGGCTGCCGTAGGGCGAGCCTATGAACCCCACGGAGCGGATGGCATCCGTGCCATGCACGGGCGCATAGGTGCTGGGCGAGCAGGCATAGGGGGCGAAGGTGATGCCGCGGCACCCCCAGCGCTCGAACAGGTAGCGTGTCTCCTCTGAGGTCAGCCATATGGCGTCGAAGAGCGGAGCTATGGCCTTCTGCTTGTAGGGCAGTTCGAGGTTGTCCCACGCTATCATCAGCGAGGGTATCCCGAGGCGTCCGGCCTCGGCTACGGTAGAGGGATAGACCACGGAAGAGTCGTCGCAGGTCATGAAGAGGTCTGCCCCCGAGGCCCTGAGCTCCCTGACGGCGGCCTCGTTGGCCTCGTCCATCGAGGGATACGAGGCAGGATTGAAATGCACCACCTCGTGGCCGGCACGGCCGAGGTCTCCGATGATGTTGGCCTGCTGCCAGAGGTACATCGGCGTGGGGTATTCGAGGCAATAGTAGAAAATCTTCATCCGGCTCTTTTGGGATTGGTGTGTTTTGATGTCGGGCGTGAGGCGGGGGCGGGGCGTCTACTTGAGCTTGTCGCGCCTGAGCTTGGAGAAGCCTATGATGAGCGCCCAGGAGATGAAAAACCGCTTCTTCCACATGGCGCGGAAGAGTATCCTGCGCTTGGCCGGGAGCTTCCTCCAGGGATAGTCCCTGCACTCGCGGCGGAAGAAGGGGTCGGAGGTGCGCCGCCTGAACCACTCGCACTTCTGCCCTATGCTCAGGTCGCGCGAGAGAAAGACAAAGCGCATATTGGCCCTCAGGGCTCCTATATAGAACCCCGCGGCATAGCTGAGGTCCTCGGGCGGGCATCCGGAGGCCCGCATCTTCTCCACGACGTGGTCGCAGTAGTGGGCCACGCGGTCCATCACACCGAGCTGGAGACGGCGCGTCAGGCTGCCCTCCGTGATGCGGTAGTGATAGTAGGTGCGCGGCAGGTAGACCACCTTGCGCGAGCGGTTGTAGTAGTCGAAGTTGAAGAGGTAGTCCTCGCTGAGATACTCGCGCTCGCTCTCAAACCTTATGCCGTGGCGGCGTATCAGGTCGAGGCGGTAGATGGCCATGCACGACGACCCGCCCAGGTCGTAGGTCTCCATCTCCACAGTGGGCACATCGAAGATGCAGAGCGCCAGGCTGTGGATATCCTCGGGCGTGTCGAAGGTGCGTGGCTCGCCCTCGTAGCATTGGGGCGAGCTCTGGCCGCTGTCGGTGAAGCGGTTGCAGGTGAAGCGCACCATGTCGGCCCCGCTCTGCTCCATCAGTCCCACGGCCTCGGCATAGGTGTCGGGGTGGAGTATGTCGTCGGTGTCGACAAAGGCTATATACTTGCCCCTGGCGGCATCTATGCCGGTGTTGCGGGCCATGCCGAGCCCCTCGTTGGCGTCCTTGTGTATCACCCTCACCCTCGGGTCGAGGGCCGCATAGCGGTCGCAGATGGCCGGGGCTCCGTCGGGCGAGCGGTCGTCCACAAGTATCACCTCCATATCCCTGAACGTCTGGGACAGGAGCGACTCTACGGTGGCCTCGAGATACTTCTCGGTACGGTAGACCGGGGCCACCACTGAGAGCAGGGGCGGCGCGGGCGAGGTCTTTTGTTCCGAGTTTTTGGCCATATTTGCGCTGGATAAGTCTTTATCATAAACGCATTGGGGGTGCGGTATATTTTACCACACCCCCATAATATTTCGGACCGCGGTCTCTATGGCGTGTTAAGTGTCAGAGGCCGTGTACTTTGGCAGGGAGAAAATAAATTCGAGACCGCCGTTGAGACGGTTATGCACCGAGATGGTGCCGCCGTGGTTGGTGACGGTGCTCTTGACGATGGGCAGGCCCAGACCTGTGCCGCCCTGCTTGCGCGAGCGCCCGGTGTCGACGCGGTAGAAGCGCTCGAACAGGTGGGGCAGGTGCTCGTCTCCGACGCCCGAACCGTCGTCGTAGAAGGCAAAGACATAGTAGCGGTCGTTCTCGGATATGAGCTTGAACCCTATGGAGGTGCCGCCCGAGTACATGGCCGAGTTGCGTATCAGGCCGCATATCATGCCCTGGATCAGGCCGGGGTTGCCCGAGACGTAGCAGTTGAGCGGCAGGTCGAACGTGAAGGCCATGCCGCCGGCCATGTGGTTGGCCTCGATGTCGCACTCTATCTGGAAGAGCAGGTCATACATATCCACCTTTGTTACGGCTATCTTGTCGCTGCCGTTCTCGAGGCGCGTCATTACGGATATGTCGTTGAGCAGGTTGGTGAGGCGCTCGATGTTGGTGAGCATACGCTGGAGAAATCTCGTGCGTGTCTCGCTGTCCATGTCGGGGTCTCCGAGGATAGACTCGAGGTAGCCTCTTATGATGCCCACGGGAGTCTTGATCTCGTGGTTGATGTTGTTGGTCATCTGGCGGGTCACGCGGGCCTTCTCCTCGAAGGCGTGCATGGCCACCTTGCGCTCCTTCTTGATCTGCTCGATGGCCGCAACCCTCTCGCGGTAGAGGGTCACTATCTCGCGCGAGATGTCGCCGAGCTCGTTCTTAGGGAACTTGTCCATGCCCGTGAAGGTGCCTCCGCTGACGGCGCGGTAGGTGAAGTCCTTGAGCAGGGTGACGTTGCGCGAGAGCATCCGCGTGAAGTAGTAGGTGACCACGAGCGTCGTCAGCAGACAGCCGAGTATCACCCACCAGACAGTCGAGTCGATGTTGATGGCGTCGTCCACGCTCTGGCTGTAGGGTATGCCCGAGACCACCTTGACGCGGCCGTCGGGGCTCATGGCAGAGCTGAGCATGAAATAGGCTCCGTCCGGGCCCCTGATGATGAGCCTCTCGGAGTCTCCGCCGGTGTCCACCACCTTGACCACATCCTCGGGGTCGACGTCGAACGGCAGGGGGACGTTGAGCGAGTATTCGAGAAGGCCGTGGTCCGAGAACACGGATATGCGGACGCCCTCGAACTCAGACCCCTCGAAATAAGAGGCTATGAAGGAGTTGAAGGGCCTCAGAGCCTGGTCGTTCTCGTAGGCGCGCAACACACGGCGGTTGATGAGGTCGAGCTGCGAGGTGAGAAACTCGGCGCGATAGTCGGCCTCGCGCTTGTACTGGTACCACAGGATGATGCCGAAGACGACGCAGAGCGTCAGCGCCAGCGGCAGGAAGAGCTGCCAGTGGAAGTTAATCCTTTTCCTTAAATCCATAACCGAAACCCGGGCGTGTCTCGATATTGTTGCCGTACTCTCCTATCTTCTTGCGGAGACGGGTGATGTTGGTGTCAATGGTGCGGTTGTTGACCACTACGTCGTCTGCCCAGACACGACGCATGATCTCCTGGCGAGAGTAGATGCGGCCCCGGTGGGTGAGGAAGAAGTAGAGTATCTCAAACTCTGTCTTTGTCAGGGGTATGCGCTCGCTGTCGAGGTATGCCACCTTCTCGTTGGGGTCGATGCGCAGCCCCTTGTAGACCTCCTGGGCCTTGAGAGGCTCGTCGTCAGAGACCTCGGCCACGGCCGCGGCGGCCGCCTGGCGGGCCATCTGGGTGCGGCGCAGCACGGCGTTGACGCGGGCTATCACCTCGCTCATCTTGAAGGGCTTGGTGATGTAGTCGTCGGCGCCGATGTTGAGGCCCATGACGGTGTCGTCTTCTCCGCTGAGTGCAGAGCAGAATATGATGGGGGCAGACTCGGTGCGGCTGTTGTTGCGGACAGCCTTGGCAAAATCGTATCCGCTGAGATTCTCCATCATGATGTCCACGATGAAAAGGTCATATTGTGTAAGGTCTTTCTCGAGTGCCTCTTCGGCGCTGTATGCCGTGTCGACCTCGTAGCCCTCTTTGCGCAGATTGTAACCGAGGATTTCGCAGATCGACTCCTCGTCATCTATAAGCAACAGTCTTGTGCTCATTGGCAGGTCTGGTATGATTGGTTTATTACAGGCAAAAGTAATAAAAATAAGAGAATAAAGATGTTAACATATATTAAATCGGACCGACAGGCGCGCTCCTCACACCCTTCTGGGGCCACGTGGGCCAACGAAAGCCCCCGCGCCGGCCTCGAAAGAGGCTGGCACGGGGGTGCAGGCATGGCTCGCAGGCGCATGGCCGCGGCCTTATGCGGCGGGGAGCATCACTCCTCGTACTTCTTCACGATAACGGTGGCGTTGTGGCCGCCGAAGCCGAACGAGTTCGAGAGCGCGGCGCGCACGGGGCGCTCCTGAGCCTTGTTGAATGTGAAGTTGAGCGTATAGTCGATGTTCTCGTCCTCGTCGCCCTCGGCATGGTTGATGGTGGGGGGCACGATGTCGTTCTTGCAGGCAAGCACCGAGAACATGGCCTCCATGGCGCCGGTGGCGCCGAGAAGGTGTCCGGTCATCGACTTGGTAGAACTGATGTTGAGCTTGTGGGCGGCGGGGCCGAAGAGGTCTACGATGGCCTTGACCTCAGAGATGTCGCCCACGGGGGTCGAGGTGCCGTGAACGTTGATGTAGTCGATATCCTCGGGCTTCATGCCGGCATCCTCGAGGGCGTTCTTCATGGCCAGCTTGGCGCCGAGGCCTTCGGGATGGGTGGCTGTCAGGTGGTATGCGTCAGCGCTCATGCCGCCGCCGGCTATCTCGCCGTAGATCTTGGCGCCGCGGGCCTTGGCGTGCTCGAGCTCCTCGAGGATGAGGACGGCCGAGCCCTCGCCGATGACAAAGCCGTCACGCGAGGCGCTGAAGGGGCGCGAGGCGGTCTCGGGGCTGTCGTTGCGGGTAGAGAGGGCGTGCATGGAGTTGAAGCCGCCAACACCTGCGGGATAGACGGCGGCCTCGGCGCCGCCGGCAACCATCACGTCGGCCTTGCCGAGACGGATGAGGTTGAAGGCGTCGATGATGGCGTTGTTGGACGATGCGCAGGCCGAGACCACGCCGTAGTTGGGGCCGTGGAACTCATACTCCATCGAGATATGGCCGGAGGCGATGTCCGCAATCATCTTGGGGATGAAGAAGGGGTTGTATTTGGGACCCTGCTCCTCGCCGTGGAGGGCAAAGTATCCGGCCTCCTCCTCGAAGGTGTGGAGACCGCCGATGCCGGCGGCTACGATGACACCGACACGGTCCTTGTCGAGACCGGCGGACTCGAGCATATCAGAGTCGGCCACAGCCTGGCGGGCGGCCACGAGGGCATACTGGGCATAGAGGTCAAGCTGGCGGAGTTTCTTGCGGTCGAAGTGGTCTGCGGGGTTGAAGTCCTTGACCTCGCAGGCAAACTGGGTCTTGAATTTCGAAGCGTCGAAGTGGGTGATGGGTGCGGCGCCGCTCTTGCCGGCAAGGGCGTTGTTCCATGTGGTCTCTACGTCATTGCCGATGGGAGTGAGGGCGCCAAGCCCGGTCACTACTACTCGTTTTAATTCCATAATAGGCTGATTTATAGTGGAGTGGTAATGTTTTCGATGTAGGATTGGAGAGAGGGGGGATGTATATCTGCCGCGGAGGCTGTGCGTGCTCGCGCGCGTAATACGCGGTAAAGGCTCCACCATGCGCTATGAGACGTGAGTGGAGCCTTTTTGGGGGCGGCTGGGCGCCCGCTTCCCGGCATGGGCCCGGAGGCGGCTGTCCTGACTGCCTGATTAGTTCTGGTTAGCCTCGATGTAAGAGATGGCGTCAGCTACGGTGCGGATGCCCTCGGCCTTGTCGTCGGGGATGGTGATACCGAACTCCTTCTCGAACTCCATGATGAGCTCTACGGTGTCAAGGCTGTCAGCGCCAAGATCCTTGGTGAATTCTGCGGTCTCGGTTACCTCGTTTTCGTCAACGCCGAGCTTGTCAACGATGATAGCCTTTACACGGGATGCGATTTCAGACATAGTTGTTAATAAAGTTTGATTATGATTAGTGTTCTACTGTTGGGGGCAGAAAGCCAATGCTTCACGGCAGAGTGCAAATCCGCGCAATGCAAGTCTTTTGCGCTGCAAAGGTAGTAATTTTTCTCATATCCGCGAACTTTTTGGCGAATAAAGTTGTTAATAAGGCTATTTTGGCTCTCTTTTCACCCATATCAGTCATTTATTGTTCCCTTTTTCACCTCGGCCAACCGATATCAAAAACAATATTGCACCGCCCGGCGTTCCAACGGGACACACCCGCACACGGCGCCGCCGGCATCAAAGATTTGTACGTGTCAAAGTTTTTTATCATCTTTGCACAAGTTTCAGCCACCCCAGCGGTCACGGCGCCGGAGCCGAGACATACAAGTACAACAAAATCATTACGTTCTGAGAATATGAAAAAGATATTGTCAGCGGCCGCCACACTCGCCGCGGCCGCCATCCCGATGTTCCTCGCTTCCTGCGGACAGCAGGCAGACTCCGCCTCCGGCAAAGGCAAGGCCGAGGCCATCTCCGAGTTTTCAGTAGACCAGACCGTCAAGAGCGCCGAGAAATACTACGTCCTGACCTTCGGCGGAGATACAGCCTACTTGCAGAAAGCCACCATCATCCACTGGCCCGACAAGATTGGAGACGCCGACATCGCGGCTCTCCGCGACACGCTCCTCTCATACTGCTACGGAGCCAAGGCGATGCCCGTCAACGATGCCATATCGGCCTACCTCGACGACACCTCAGAGCTATGTCTCGCCTCGGAGGAGGACAGCATAGCCCCCGCAGACTCGGTGCCCGCCTCAGACCATGTGCGCTCGTGGTACGACAACGTCTCGGCCACCGTCCTCGAAATCAACTCCGAGACAGCCACCTACGAGGTCACCTCGAGCTCGTACCTCGGCGGAGCCCACCCCATGACCGTCACCACCCCCTTCACCTACGACCTCGCCGCCGGCAGAGTGATGACCCTCGAGAATATGTTCGAGCCGGGTAGCACAGACTCGCTGATGACCGTCATAAAGACCGCCCTCGCCCGCCAGCTCAACGTCCGTCCCGACCAGCTTGCCAGAGCGGGCATATCCACAGACCAGCTCACGGCCCCCGGACAGCCCTACATAATGGGAGGCTCAGTCATCTTCCACTACAACCCCTACGACATCGCCCCCTATGCCATGGGCTCGGTAGACGTCACCGTCTATCCCTACGAGCTCCAGGACCTCCTCTCCCCCGGGGCCAAGGCCATAATAAACCACGGTTTCTGACCTCCGCGCACAAAAGGAAACCAGACCATAACACAGACAAAGGGTATGCCCCGTCAGCGGGACATACCCTTTGTCTTTTGTCTAAGCCCCTGAAACTCTTTGCGGCTCTGTCTCAGGAATGCCATCCCCCCCTCTCACTCCACCCTGGAGGTGACGGTGCCGGTGGCGAGGGTGGTGGTGAGGGTGGTGCCCGGGCGAAGGGCCGAGGCCGAGGTGACGGCGCGACCGTCGACACGCGTGATGGAGTATCCGCGGGCCAGCGTGGCCTGGGGCGAGAGCACGTCGAGGAGAGCCTTGACGGTGTCGAGCCTTGTCCGGCGGCGCTCTATGACCGAGGCGGGGAGCGTGCGCAGGCGGGTCTCCAGCGAGGCAAGCGCCTGCATCTGCGGGCCTATGCGGCGGTTGACAATGGCCGAAAGCCTCGGCGGCATGGAGGCGAGGGCCGCCGCGCGCCGCGCAAGGATGCGCCCGGGAGCGGAGCCGAGAACCAGCGCGGCGGCGTCGAGCGCCGCCTTGCGGTCCCTGACCACAGACAGAGGCAGATGGCTGAGCTGCTGCTCGCAGCGGGCAAGCTGTTCGCGGTCTGCGGCGAGCATGGCTGTGGCCGTGCGGTGGATGGCCGAGCCTATGGCCTCGAGCCGTCCGAGCAGGCTGACGCCGCGGTCTATGAGCCACTCGGCGGCCGCCGTCGGGGTCTTGACGCGCATATTGGCCACGTAGTCGAGCACGGTGATGTCGCGCTCGTGGCCTATGCCTACCACAACGGGGAGGGGAAACTGGGCTATGTTGGCCGCAAGATTGTAGTCTTCAAACGCGGCGAGGTCCGATGTGGCGCCACCTCCGCGGATGATGACGACGCAGTCCCAGTCCGAGGCAGAGGCTCCTATCTCGTCGAGGGCGGCGATGATGGACGACGCGCAGCGGTCGCCCTGAAGGATGGCGGGGAAGAGCCGGGGCACGAAACGTATGTGCGAGGGATTGGTGAGCAGCGAGTGTACGAAGTCGCCGTAGCCTGCGGCCCCGGGCGCCGATATGACGGCTATGCGCTGCGGCACGGCGGGCCAGGGAAGCTCGCGGTTCAGGGTCAGCATCCCCTCGCGCCTGAGGCGCTCGAGTATCTCGAGACGGCGGCGCATCAGGTCGCCCATCGTATATGCGGTGTCTACGGCGGTGATGTTGAGCGAGAGGCCGTAGGCGGGGTGGAACGACGCCGAGAGACAGGCCATTATCTTCATCCCTGAGGCGAGGCGCTGGCCGGTGGCTCCCTCGAAGGCGGCGTCTATGCCGGGGAGCACACTGCGCCAGATGTTGGCGTGCATCTTGGCCTCCACCGAGCCTGTCGCGGGATTTTTCTGCACCAGCTCGAGGTAGCAGTGGCCGCCGTTGCGCCGCACGTCTGAGGTCTCGGCCGTCACCCACACGCCGCGCAGCGAGGGCTCGCCGTTGACAATGGCCGAGATGCGGTCGGCAAATTCTTTGAGCGAAAGGGCTGTCATATCACAAACGATATTTCCTTGAACGCGTATATCCTCTCCTCGCCCGAGGCCTCGCGGAGAGTGATGTGGCCTGTGGGAGCCACGGAGACTATCGAGGCCGAGACAGGCATGGAGCCGCGCGTATGGTCGACAAAGGGGTGAAGCCCCTCCCTGCGCCACAGGCGGGCATGGTAGGCCTCGGAGAGACTGTCCGGACGCTCAACGAGTGCAAGAATCTCGGCGCGCACCTCGTCGAGGAGCGGGCCGAGCGGGGTCTCGCGGCCTGTAAGCTGGAGCATGGATACGGGGTTGGGAGCATCAGAGCGAAACTCGGCCTGGTTGACGTTGATGCCTATGCCGGCTATCGAGCGCTCTATCCTGCGTCCGGAGAGGGAATTCTCTATGAGGATGCCGCATATCTTGCGGTCTGCGGCATATATGTCGTTGGGCCACTTGACCGCCACCTCTACGCCGGGCATATGGCGCGAGAGCACCTCGGCCACGCCGAGGGCCACGGCCTCGGATATGCCGAACTGTCCGGCGGCGTCCACCCCCTCAGGGCGGAGCATCATCGAGAAGGTGAGGTTCTTGCCGGGCTCGGCCTCCCATGTGTTGCCGCGCTGTCCGCGCCCTGCGGTCTGGCTCTCGGCCACAACCACGGCCCCGTCGGTCAGCGAGGCGCCCTCGGAGGCCATCCATGAGTTGGTAGAGCCA
>JAIDJD010000150.1 GCA_029052375.1 Duncaniella sp.
ACTACATAGTGGTCAACACCTGCAGCGTCACTGAGATAGCAGACAAGAAATGCCGCCAGGCCATACGCGGTTTTGCAAGGCGCTATCCCGAGGCCAGGATAATAGTGACAGGATGCTACGCCCAGCTCAAGCCGGGCGAGGGGGCCGGGCTCCCGGGCGTGGCCATAGTAGCTGGCACAGACCGCAAGCTCGAGCTGGCACGCTATCTTGCCGAACAGGAAGGCGAGACCACCGAGGTACACCACACCCCTACGGAAGATATATCCACCTTCTCGCCCTCGTGCTCGCGCGGCGACCGCACACGCTATTTCCTCAAGGTGCAGGACGGGTGTGACTACCGCTGCTCCTACTGCACCATCCCCAAGGCCCGCGGGCGCTCGCGCTCGGGCACGATAGAAGAGATGACAGAGCAGGCGCGCCGGGTAGCGGCCGAGGGAGGCAAGGAGATAGTGATAACAGGTGTCAACATCGGCGACTTCGGCAAGGGGACCGGAGAGAGCTTCATCGACCTCTGCCGCGCCCTCGACGGCGTGGAGGACATCGAACGCTACCGCATATCCTCTATCGAGCCGAATCTGCTGACAGACGAGCTGATAGAGTTTGTAGCCGGGTCGAGAGCCTTCATGCCTCACTTCCACATCCCTCTCCAGTGCGGGTCGGACAGCGTCCTGAGGCTGATGCGCCGCAGATACAACACCGCCCTCTTCCGCCACAAGGTAGAGCGCATCAAGGAGGCGATGCCTGACGCCTTCATCGGCGTAGACCTGATAGTAGGGGCCAGAGGAGAGACCGAAGAACTCTTCGAGGAGTCGAAGCGGTTTGTGGAGAGCCTCCCCATATCGCGTCTCCACGTCTTCACCTACAGCGAGCGTCCCGGCACAGACGCACTCGCCATCACCCCTGTGGTGAGCCAGGAGGAGAAACACCGCCGCACACGCATCATGCTCAGGGTGAGCGAGAAGAAGCTGAAAGAATTCACAGAGAAATATGTCGGCACCGTGCGTCCCGTGCTTGTAGAGCATCCGCGCGAAGACGGCTCGATGGCCGGATTCACCGACAACTATCTGAGGGTGATACTCACAAATCCCTCAGAACAGATGGCCAACACCATAACCCCCGTGCGCATCACAGAGATGCACCCCGAGGGCGAAGACAACAGCGGGGAGGCTGTCGTGGAATGAGCGCCCGCACAGCCGTTATAATCCTCAACTGGAACGGCGAGAAGCTGCTGCGCAAATACCTCCCCTCGGTAGTGCGCCACACCGACCCGGCTGTCGGCACGGTGATTGTGGCCGACAACGGCTCGACAGACGGCTCGCTCGAATACCTGAGAAAGGAGTTGCCGCAGGTGCGCACAATTGTTTTCAACGAGAACCTCGGTTTTGCCGAGGGATACAACGAGGCCATACGCCTCACGGCCGGGGAGTTTGACTATACCGTCCTGCTCAACTCAGACGTAGAGGTCAAGGACGACTGGCTGACACCGCTCTTCCGCTTCATCTCAGCGCGTCCCGAGGTCGGCGCCCTGCAGCCCAAGCTGCTCTCTGCCGAGGAGCCTGACAGGTTTGAATACGCCGGAGCCGCGGGCGGATTTCTCGACCGCAACGGATATCCCTACTGCCGCGGGCGCATTTTCGACACCGTAGAGGAAGACCGCGGGCAGTATGACACACCCATGCAGACCGACTGGGCCACAGGGGCCTGCCTGATGGTGGACAATGCGGCATATCTCGAGGCGGGAGGCCTCGACAAAGAGTTTTTCGCCCACATGGAAGAGATAGACCTATGCTGGCGCCTGCGCCTGGCCGGCAAGCAGGTGTGGGCCATCCCCGACAGCCGTGTCTACCACCTCGGCGGCGGCAGCCTGCCCGTCTCGGACCCGCGCAAGACCTATCTCAACTTCCGCAACAACCTGCTGATGCTCCACAAGAACCTGCCGGACGGGGCGAGGAGGGGCATACTGCTGCGCCGGCGCCTGCTCGACACCGTGGCGTGGGCCAAGTTCGTTCTGTCGGGAGACACCGCAGACGCCAAAGCCATATGGCGCGCACACCGAGACTTTGCCAGGATGCGCAAGTCATACACCGTCCATCCCAAAGCCAACCTGCTCGATCCCCACAGGAACATCCTCTTCGACTACTACGTCCGAGCCCGCAAACGCTACTCCACCCTCGACAACTGACGGCTGGGAGGGTGCTGAGGCTGTCACAGCCGGCCTTCGTCGCGGTACGAGTACGAGCGGTGGCGGGCTATGATGATGTGGTCGAGGACTTTGATGTCCACCAGAGCGGCCGCGTCCTTGATTTTCTGTGTCAGGGCGTCGTCCGGGCCGGAGGGCATGGCGTTGCCCGAGGGATGATTGTGTACAAGGATTATGCTCTCAGCGAGACATTCTATGGCGCGCTTGACGAGGAGCTTGACATCCACGAGCGTCGCCACGGTGCCCCCCTGGGAAAGACAGCGGCTGAAGGTGACGCGGTTGGCCCGCGAGAGCATCAGCACCCAGAACTCCTCCCACTCTATGGATTCAAGCTTGGGAGCCATCAGGTTGACCACGTCGTCGCTCGAGCGTATCACGGGGTCTTCGTTGGCGGCCCGCTGCTCGCGGTTGCGGCGCCCCAGCTCGAAGGCGGCTGCGAGCGAGACTGCCTTTGCAGGCCCTACGCCCTTGTAGCGGGCCATCACCTCGGTCATGCTCATTGAGGCGAGCCGGTCTACACGGTTGTCGTTGTCGGCGAGAATCTGACGCGCCATATCCACCACCGACATTCCCGGCAGGCCCCCTCCGAAGATTATGGCTACGAGCTCGGCGTCGGAGAGCGAGCGTATGCCGAGCGCGAGGGCCTTCTCGCGCGGCTTCTCCTGGCCGGAGAGGTCGGCTATGCGCACCGAGGTGAAAGGCATCTGTTCCATCGCGCCCGGCTCAGTTTTTGTTGCCCTTCCTCATGTCTATCTCCTGCTGGAGGTCGCGGCCCCCGCCGAGCAGAATCTTCGAGACATAGGCGCGTATAAATCCTGTGCCATAGCCTGTTATCTGTATCACACTGGCCGGGACGGCCTTGAGGGCTATGAGCGGCGAGCCGGTGGAGACAAGCGCCGAGAAGAATATGGCCATGAGATAGACGCCGAGGGGCACGAGCCACAGGGGCGAGACAAAGATGCCGAGCAAGAGAAGAGCCACACCTATGATGACGGCAAGCGCCGGAAGGGTATGCACCAGCTTGAGCGAGCCGGGGTAGAGCAGCTTGAGCGTGATGCGCGACATACCGAAGACATGGACCTGGCGGAAGAATTTCCTGAAGTCTACACGCCGCTTGTGATAGACCGGCGCCTCGCGGACAAGGCCGATGGAAAATCCGGCCTCGCGGATGCGCGTGCTCATGTCGATATCCTCCGAGAACATCTCGCGGAATCCGCCCACCTTCTCGTAGACACGGCGCGAGAATCCCATGTTGAATGTCCTGGGGACAAACTTCTCCATGCTTATCTTGCCTCCGCGGATGCCTCCGGTGGTGAGGAATGAGGTCATCGAATAGTTGATGGCCTTCTGTGTGGAGGTGAAGGAGTCGTGTGCGGCGTCCGGGCCTCCGAAACAGTCGAGCGGATTGGTGTCGAGGGCCTTGGAGAGCGTCTCGAAGTATGTCGGGGGAATGACGCAGTCGCTGTCGAAGAATATGAAGTAATCGCCCTCTGCCCTCTCCATGCCGTGGTTGCGGGCTATGGACCTCCCCTCGTTGGACTTGAAGAAGTATCGCGCGTTGGCGCCGGGATACTCCCCGACGAGATGTCCGCAAGGCTCCGTAGAGCCATCCTCGACGATAACCGTCTCAAAATTCTTGCACGTCTGCGCCGCAAGGCTCTCGAGAAGGTCGCGCACCTCGTCTATGCGGTTGTAGACGGGGACTATGACTGAAAATCTGGGCTTGTCTGTCATGGCTCTCAGGGGGGGGTGATTTGGTATGGGTAAGTGTTCGTCAGCTCATCCGGTTCTTGAAGTCGAGATAGTCGAAACGGCGCAGGTACTCACACTCGCCGCCTGCACGGCAGAGCACTATGGAGGGATGCTGTATGCCGTTGAACATATTGGTCTTGACCGTCGTGTAGTGGTTCATGTCCTCGAGGGTCAGCCTGTCTCCGGGCTCGAGGGGACGGGCAAAGGCCCAGTCGCCCACATAGTCGCCGCTCAGGCACGAGTTGCCTCCGAGACGGTAGACGGGCAGGCCCGGAGCCTCGGGAACACTCTCGGTGATGGCAGGCTTGTAAGGCATCTCGAGACAGTCAGGCATATGGCAGGCAAACGAGGCGTCGATGACGGCGGTCTTGACACCCTGGTTCTCGACCACATCGAGGACAGAGGTGACAAGGTCGCCGGTGCGCCACGTGAAGGCGCTGCCGGGCTCGAGCACAACGCCGAGCCAGGGGTAACGGGCGCGGAAGCCCTTGAGCACAGATATCAGGTGGTCTGTGTCGTAACCCTCGCGGGTC
The DNA here is from genome assembly GCA_029052375.1 of Duncaniella sp. Lineage (GTDB taxonomy): Bacteria > Bacteroidota > Bacteroidia > Bacteroidales > Muribaculaceae > Duncaniella. Next base: position 4,486 of record JAIDJD010000150.1, read on the forward strand.
ATGAGGTGGCCTCCGCCGAAGTTGACCCACTTGAGCGACGGGAGATACTTGCCGAACTGGGCCTCGAAGGCCTCGAGCACTTTGGCAAGGTCGTGGGAAGAGCTCTCGCACAGGGCGTGGAAGTGAAAGCCCTCGAGCCCCTCTGGAAAGCCTGCGGCCTCGAGCTGGCCGGCCGTGACGCCGAAGCGCGAACCGGGGAGCGCGGGGTTGTAGATGTCTGTCTCTATCACCGAACACTGCGGATTGACCCTCAGTCCCGGCGACACGCCTGCGGCAAGGGCACGCCGTCCATACTTCTCCCACTGGCCGAGAGAGTTGAAGGTGATGTGGGTGGCCCGGCTGAGAAACTCGCCTATCGCGGCCTCGGTGTAGACCGGACAGTAGACGTGGGCCTCGCCGCCGAGCTCCTCGACACCGAGCATCAGCTCGTTGAGCGAGGATGCGGTGAAGTCGCGGTTGTACTCGCGCATTATCGGGAAGGTGCGCCAGAGGGCATTGGCCTTGAAGGCCATTATGATGTTGACGCCGGCCTCGCGCTCGACACTGTTGATGAGGGCGAGGTTGCGGCGCAGCTTCTCCTCGTAGACTATATAGTATGGTGTGGGTATCTCCTGTATTGTCATATCTTTAGGAATTTGGCATATTTGAGCAGCAGGACGCGCTGGGGCATATCGTCGCTGTCGAAAGCCACGGCCATCCTGTCTCCCGCTCCGCCAGTCTCGACAGACAGTATGGAGCCGTTGCCGAACCGGGGATGGAAAATCCTGTCTCCAACAGCGAGGTCGCCTATGCTGTGGAGTCTCGGCTCGCCGGGAACCGAAGCCTTGGCCGGAGCGGCCTCCTGTGACGAGGGCGCGGCAAACGGAGCCGCCTGATAGCCTCGCAGGTCGCCGAGAGGACGGGCCGACGAGCGCATCTGGGGCGAGATGTGCTGAGGGCGCGGCCTGTACGGTGCCTGCTGACCAGAAGCGAAATCGCGTCCCACGGAGAGCGAGAGATACTGAGGGTCTATGTCGCGGATGAAGGGCGAGATGACGGTAGACATCATGGTACCGTTGCGGAAACGGCGGGTGGCATAGCTCATCATGCAGAAATGGCGGGCGCGCGTGATGGCCACGTAGAGCAGGCGGCGCTCCTCGTCTACCTGGGCCTGCGAATCCTGTGACATACTCGACGGGAAGAGGCCATCCTCGACACCGGCGACAAAGATATTGTTGAACTCCAGGCCCTTGGCGGCATGGACAGTCATCAGCGTCACGCGGTCTGGGTTGTCCTCCTCGCCGTCTGTCACATCCTGGTCCGAGGATAGCGAGACGGTGGTGAGGAACGAGACAAGGCCCTCGTCGGCTCCCTCCTCGCGGGCGCTCTCAACGTGCTGGCGCACGGCGTTGAGCAGCTCCTCGAGGTTCTCCTTGCGGGCTATGTTCTCGGGGGTGGTGTCGTGCTGGAAGAGGGCGGCCATGCCCGAGCGGCGCATGATGTCGAAGGCCACCACATCGGCCTGCACGCCGTCGTCCACCTGGCGGATGAAGCCGTCGATGAGATTGGCGAACAGCTCGAGCTTGCGGCGGGCGGCTCCCTTGACCTCGGCAGGCATCAGCTCGGGATGGGTGACGAGGTGCCAGAGCGAACAGCCGTGGCCGAAGGCGGCGGTAACAAGCCTGGACACGGTGGTGTCTCCAATGCCTCGGGCCGGATAGTTGACTATGCGGCGGAAGGCCTCGTCGTCGTCCGGATTGGCGGCCATGTGGAAGTAGGCCAGGGCGTCCTTGACCTCCTTGCGCTGGTAGAACGACTGGCCGCCGTAGATGCGGTAAGGGATATTGCGCTTGCGCAGCGACTCCTCGAGCAGGCGGCTCTGGGCGTTGGTGCGGTAGAGTATGGCAAAGTCGCTCCAGTCGTCGCCCGAGCTGACGCGGCGCTGAGCCACACGCGCGGCCACCTTGTAGGCTTCCTCCTCGTCTGTGTAGCACTTCACCACCTCTATCTTGTCGCCGAGGTCGTTCTCCGAATACACCTTCTTGGGCAGCTGGTCGCGGTTCTTGGCTATAAGGCTGCCGGCGGCGTCGATGATGTTGCGCGTGGAGCGGTAGTTGCGCTCGAGCTTGAAGATGCGCAGGCCGGGGAACGAGCGGTCGAGGTGCAGGATGTTGCCGATGTCGGCGCCGCGGAACGAGTATATGCTCTGTGCATCGTCGCCAACGACACAGAGCGGGCCCTCGGGGCCCACTATCTGCTCTACTATGCGGTGCTGCGCGCCGTTGGTGTCCTGATACTCGTCCACGAGCACGTACATGAACCGCTCTCTATACTCGGCGCATACCTCGGGATGGTCGCGGAAGAGCAGGTATGTGTTGAGCAGCAGGTCGTCGAAGTCCATCGCTCCCGCCGTGCGGCACCGTGCGGCATAGGTGAGAAATATGTTGGCCAGCTTGGGACGTCCGTTGCGCGCGTCGGACAGCTGGCACCCGCGGTCGGCGGCATAGAGCTCGGCCGTGACCAGGGCGTTCTTGGCGTTGGAGATGATGTTCTGGACCAGGGCCGGCTTGTAAATCTTGTCGTCTAGAGCCATCTCCTTGATGATGGCCTTGAGGAGCGAGCGCGAGTCGCCGGAGTCGTATATGGTGAACGAGTTCTTGAAGCCTATGAGCGGCGCGTTGGCGCGGAGTATGCGCGAGAAGATGGAGTGGAACGTACCCATCCACAGCTTGGAGG
>JAIDJD010000151.1 GCA_029052375.1 Duncaniella sp.
TGTTTTCGTCGTGCGGTTACGTGATAATCATATAGAAAAGGCTTGCCGGGATGCCGGCCGACGGATGGCTGAGACGCAAGGTCAGCTTCGTTGTCGTCACAGGCTTGTCGCGCTTGAGACAGTTGAGCGCCTGGTGGTTTTCCTCACGTGCGGCAAGCAATGTGCCGTCGGCGTCTGTCACCGAAAAGCGTCTCACGCAGCAGGGCATCACATTGTCGTAATGGCCCATCTGCACAGTCTCCATGGCCTGGTCGTAATCGGTGTCGAAAAACAGCTTGAGCTCGCTCACTGTCTGAGGGTCGGGCCACTCGACTACAATCTCGGGAGCTTTGTCCGAGAGGTCGGCGGCCCAGGCGTTGGAGGCGCCTGCGGCGGGCCTTGCAATAGCGTTGCGCATCATATCCACGGAGTATATCTCCAACGGCGGCTCGAGGCTGAAGGCGATGTTTCTGGCCTCCGGACGGCGCTGGGGACACCAGAACTCAAAGCTGTTGATGCCGATTCCCTCGGGAGGGTCCTGACGCCCGAGGTTAGAGACGGCGAGGTTAATCTGATTGAGGACGGTAGTGGTTCCTGTCAGAAGAGTGTCGCTCTCCTCAAGCGAGATGTTCTCGTTGGCCATGAAGCAGACAAACACATATTCGCTCCTGTCAAACGAAGCCTTGAACTCAATGGCCACCTCCTGCTCTCCCTCCTCAAGACGGATGACGCAGGTGTCTATTGTGCGGTCGGGGGTAAAGCCATCCTTGCGCCCGGAGACACGCAGCTCTACCCTGAGCTCGGCGGCCTCATCGGCCTTTGCCTTGAGCTTTATGCAAGGCATATCTCCACAGACAGGGAACAGGGCGGCAGTGGAGAAAACCAGACGGCGCCAGATGCCGTTAGAGGGGTATCCTGAAAAGAGATATGTGCTCGACGGTGTCACCGTGGCTTTGTCGAGAAGGTTGAGCGCCGGAGACGCCTGTACACCCGGCAGGTACTGGCCGCTCTCGACAAGCTCGGACTGAAGGATGCCGATCTTTGCGGGGTCGACAAACTCGGAGGGTTCGAAATGTCCGAGCGCACAGAGGGCGAGTGCCATACCGATGGCCTGGCCGCCGGAGGCAGATGTACACATCACTCGCGTAGAGCCGTTGGCCACGTGGGATGAGCTCATTATACGTCCGCCGAACATCAGATTGCGGACATGAGAGCTGAGGAAACAACGGTAGGGAATCTGATATACACCCTTGGAATGCCACTGGTTGCAGGCACGGCCGTCTGCATATACCCCGTCGGAAGGATGGAGGTCGATAGCCCAGCCTCCATACGAGACGGCGTCATAATGGGTGTTCTGTTCTATGATATCCTGCTGGGTGAGTGTATAGAGGCCCTGCATACGCCTCGACTCGCGCTTGCCCGGTATGGTGCCAACCCACTCGAGCGTATATGTGGCCATCTGCGGGAACTTGCCTGAATTCTTTATATAGTCCCATATGCCGTAGACCACCTTCCAGAGTTCCTGTTTGATCTCCTCGGCGTCGTGTATGGTGTCGAGGCGTCCGCCATACTCTATCCACCAGTATTTGCACCCGTGGTGATGGATAGAGAAGTATTCATCGTTGTTGATTTTGCTTATATACTTCTCCACATCCTTCAGCGCATAGTCCGGGGCATAATATTCGACAGGCTTGCCGGTGTCCTTCATATAGAAGAGGATGGTATGGCCGAGCAGTTCGCCATACCGGGCCTTGTCCGGAGCGAAGCCTTCGCCATAGACCTCCTTCTCCTCTGCGCCCATGCGGTAAGGCACTCCGGCCAGGTAGCCGACAAGGCCGTCGCCAGTGCAGTCGGCAAAGTACTTTGCACCAAGGCGGTATTCTGTCTCGTTGATGGGATTGTAGGCCACCAGATACTCAATGCGGTCGTCGGCCGACTTGCCTACCTCGTAGACTACGGTGTCGAGAAGCAGGGTGATGTTGGGCTCGCGCTTTACGATGTCGAGAAGGACGGTGTCGAAAAGCACGGGATTTCCCTCCTTATTGCGGTAGACGTTCTCGGTCATTATCTCGTTGATGGCTCCGCCCTCGCGCGACCATCTGTTGTTGTTGCCCATGTGCGATGTGGCCCCGAGAGCCCAGAGGCGCACCTCGCTCGATGCGTTGCCGCCGAGCACAGGCCTGTCCTGGACCAGTATCACCCTGGCTCCGCGTCGTGCGGCTGTGAGCGCACAGCATACTCCTGTCAGTCCGCCTCCGGCAACCACAATGTCGCTGAGGAGACTTACGTGCCTCGTGCCGCGGCGGCTGACAAATCCTTGAATATCCATATTGTTATATTGTATCTTTGATTGCTTATTTCCTGTATCTTATAGCAAGCCCTGCGGCGAGCACCACACCGCCTATGACCACCGGCACGGCGCGGGAGACGTCTGCCATAAAGCCGAGCACCACTATCAGCACACCGGCCAGCGAGATGCTGAGGCCGAGCACACGGCGGGTGAAGAGGTTGGCGGCACGTCCGTCCGCAGCGTCCGCGGCGTCGCTCTCCTCGGCCTTGCGAGCGGCGGCCTTGTATGCGGCGCAGCGGGGATCTTCGTAACCTCTCGAGGCGAGCCACAGCTCTGTGGCGGCAAGCAGCGCAACAGGGACAAAAGCTCCGACGCCCATCTCTGCGCCACGGCTGAGAGTGAGACCCATGAGAGGGGCTACGAACTTAAAGACGAGGTTGACGGCGAGGCTGACCAGCGTGACTCCAAGCACAGTCGAGGCGTTCTGCCTGCGGCTGAAGAGCGACCAGATGACGGGGAGATAGAGGGGCACACCTGTCAGGGCGGCCACACTTATGACCACATTGACTATGCCGCCCATGCTCTTGACAAGGAGTGCCACTACAAGAGCCAGGACGCCGAAAGCGAGCGTGGAACAGCGGGCCACGAGCATCATGGTCTTGTCTGAGGCTCCCGGAGCCAGGCGTCTGAATATGTCGTTGGTGAAGACGCCCGCAGAGATGTTGAGCGTGGCGTTGAGCGAACTGGCTGTGGCAAAGATCATACCGCCGAGCATCAGTCCGAGCAGGCCGTCGGGCATCGCCAGCTTGCACATCAGCAGGTAAGCGTTCTCGTTGTCGAGGCCGGCAAGCCCGGGATTGCAGATACGGTACAGCATCGGGGGTATCATCCAAAGCAGGGCGCTGACCAGGTAGAGAGAGCCGAAAAGCCATCCGACCTTGCGGCTGTCCGATGCAGACTTCACTGTGGTATAGCGCTGGACATAGGCCCAGTTGCCGCCAAGGAAGAATGAATTGTAGACACAGAAGGCCAGTATGAACCACCATGAATACTCGCCGTGGACAGGACTGAGGAATCCTTCGGGGATATTCTCAAGCACGTGCGAGAGACCGCCTGCCTTCTCGAACGAGAGAGGCACCACAATGATGACGGCGGCGAAGAGGATGACAAACTGGAGGACATCGGTGACCACCACACCCCTCAGACCGCCTATGGACACATATATCATGCTGAAAAGGCCAAGCATCAGTATGGATGTGGTGAGAGGGATGCCCGCCGAGACCTCGACAATCTTGGCTACGGGATAGAGGAAGCTGCCGGTAGTGAAGACCGAGACTATCAGGAAAATGTATGTGTAGAATTTCTGCACCCTGACGCCAAGGCGTTCGCTGATATACGACGCTGCCGTGAGACAATGTGTGCGCTGCCAGCGCGGTGCTATCCATGTGCCCACCACAAAACCGGCGACGGCCATCGTGAGCTGGATGACTACAGAGACTATGCCGCAGGAATAGGCTATCGAACCCCAGACCACAAAGGTCCCGGCCGAGAAAAATCCCATAAAGAGCGAAAGTCCGTTCATACCCCAGGGGACATTGCCTCCCCCGGCAAAGAAGCTTTTCATATCCTTGCCGGTCCGCGAGAAGGCTATGCCCGTCAGCAGGACTCCGACAGAGAAAAGCAGGATTGTGATAAGGTCTACGTTACTCATGGTCTTGATTGTTGCTGTAAGTTTCTGA
>JAIDJD010000152.1 GCA_029052375.1 Duncaniella sp.
GTCGAGCGAGACGGTCTCCTTGTCGAGGGTGACGGCCTCTTCGATGGTGCTGTAGAGCTTGGCCGAGAGGACGTTCTGTGCTATCTGGTTGCGCACCTCGGGCTTCTCGAGCTGTTCCTTGGCATACTTGGTGATGATCTCCTCGTCCATGCCGCCGAGACCGTACTGGGCAAACTGGCGGGCGGTGAGCACCTTGGCGGTGTCGAGTATCTCGGAGTCCTCTACCTTGATGTCGAGGGCGTGGAGCAGGTTGTTCTCGATCACCTCGCGCTTGATGCCGTTGACGTCGGCCTCATAAGCCTTGTCGGCGTCCTCAGCCTTGCTGAAGAAGAGCTTCTTGATGGTCTCTGCGGGGAGGGTCATGTCGCCGTACTTCTCCATCATGGCCTTGTCGAACATATTGCGGAAGAGGATGTGTGAGTTCTGCTCGAGCTCGCCTGCTATCATCTCCTTGATGGCGGCGCGATACTCCTCCTCGTTGTGTACCTTGTCGGGGCCGAATACCTGGTCGTAGTATTCCTGGGTGAGCTCGGCGGGGATGTTGACGATGATCTCGGAGATGTTCATCTCGAAGTCGCCCTTGACGTCGGGAGCGATGTTCTTGTCTATGTGGAGCATGGAGGCTATCTCTCCGGCGTTGCCGCCAGCGGCCGCGCTGGGGTTGAAGACCACCTTGTCGCCGGGCTTCTTGCCTGCGAAGAGCTCGGTCTGTGCCTTGTCCTTGAAGTAGAGGGGGAAGACGATGCCGTCGGTCACCTGGATGGCGCCCTCGTTGGTGTTGACGGTGCCGTCCTCGTTGAGCTGCATGATGGAGCCCTTGACAACGCCGTCCTCGGTCATCTCCTCGCCGGGCTTCTGTGTGCCGAAGCGCTTGCGGAGGTTCTTGTCCTGCTCGTCGGTCATCTCCTCGGTCACCTCTATCTCATAGTAGGGATAGTGGCTCTCCTTCTCGGGCTTGATGCCCTCGAGGGCGGGGATGAGGGCCACGTCGAACTTGAACTCCTGGTCGCCTTCCTCGATGGCCTCCTTGACCTCTACGGGCAGGGGATGGCCCATGAGGTTGAGCTTGTTCTCTGTGATGTAGTCCATCACAGACTTGTAGACAACGTCGTTGATGACGTCGCTGGTCACCTGCTTGCCGAAACGGCGCTTGAGCTCGCCGAAGGGCACGTGGCCCTTGCGGAAGCCGGGGAGCTGGTGGGTGCGGCCGATCTCCTTGAGCTGCTTGGTGACGGTCTCCTTATAGTCGTTCTCGCCTACGGCTACCGTCAGACGGAGCTCTACGGGCGATATCTCTTCCTTTGTGATATTCATTGTCGGAATTTGATATGGATGTTTTTATTAATTGTTTGCTTTTACGGTCTGCACAAAATGCAGTGCAAAATTACAAAAAAAAACTCAATGCCACAAATATTTATTCTGCACCTTTCAGTTTGAACTCCTTGTCGGTGCAGGTG
>JAIDJD010000153.1 GCA_029052375.1 Duncaniella sp.
CGACATGGCGGAGAGGGCGATGGCTAAGAATTTCTTATTCTTAATCTGCTGTTCTGTTTGTTGATTTATCGGTTTTGTTTGTCTCTTTGACCGTCTGCGGGGCCATGAGTTTAACCCGACAGAAGAGTTTAACAAGTGTTTAACTGTTTGTCGCTCAGGTTTGTAATTTTTATTAAAAACAGCCTCGGCCGACTAAACCTTTCGGCCTCTCTCCAGTCTGCCCGCGCGTAAGACCGCGTATGACAATGACAGAGGACGCTCCTTAGGTGCGTCCTCTGTTGTTGGGTGCATATGTGAGGGTATGGAATTGCAGGGCCAAAAAAAAATTACCCGTCATCACGACGAATAACTTTCTTACCTTAAATCTAATACCATGAAAAACTTGTCACAAAGGTAATGCCTAATTCCGTTTCTGCCAAATTTATTTGTGAGAATCTTCTCCGTTTTAACATAATTTAGTTAAAACGGGGCTTTCTCGGCTTTATCGCACCTTTGCCGGGCGTATTATGCCGTAATTTTGGCTTATGAAAAGAATTGCGATTTTTCTTGCGGGTGCCGCGTCCGGCGCCCTTGCGGTATATTGGTTGTCAGCCGGGGGTTGCCCCGGGCGCCTGCCCGAGGCCGTCGCGCGCGACACGGTCACTATACGCGACACACTGCGCGTCGAGGTGCCGGTCCCCTCGGCCGTGCGCCCGTCTGTCAGATATGTCACAGTCCGCGATACGGTGTCGGTCAGGGCCGAAGAACGCGTCTACGAAGATTCCTCGTTCCGTGCCGTGGTCAGCGGAGTGGCTCCGCGCCTCGACTCCATCACGGTCTATCCCGAGACGCGTACCGTCACAGTCTCTGTCCCCATGCCCGTCCCCGTGCGGCGCTCGCCCTGGGGGCTCGGAGTTTCGGCAGGTGTGGCCGTCACGCCGGGAGGGATATCCCCGGCTGTCTCTGTCGGCGTTACCTACACATTCAAGAGTTTCTGAGCATCCGCGCCACCGTCTCGGCCGCAGAGCTGTCTGTGTGCAGGCGCTCTCTCACCGTCCTGTAACCCTCGAGCTGTCTCTTGCGCCCGGGGGTTTCTTCGAGCAGCGGAGCGAGCAGGGCGTCAGCCTTGTCCGGAGTGCAGTTGTGTACCAGCAGTTCCGGCACCACGCATCCTCTCACTCCCGTGCGCGAGGCCTCGGCGTTGACCCTGCGGCGGGTCTCGCTGTCGATAGGCCCGGCTATCAGGTTGGGCAGGGAGACATACGGTATCTTGAGGATATGGGTAAAGAGGTCGTGGGCCCACTTCCACCCAACGGCCCGGTAGCACACCACCTGTGGCGCTCCGGCCAGCGCCGCCTCGAGCGAGGCTGTCCCTGAGGTCACAAGCGCCGCGCGCGAGTTGGCCATGAGCCTCAGCGTGCGCCCCTCCACGACTGGCAGGTCTGTGAACCGGCGGTAATACCCGAGCGGTATCGATGGCGCGCCGGCCACCACGGCCTGCACCTCGGGGTGGCGCCGGGCCACGGCGTCCATCACCGGGAGGTTCTCTGCTATCTCTCCGCGGCGGCTTCCGGCCACGATGGCCAGGATAGGCCTGCCGTCAAGCCCGGCGGCCGAGCGGAAATCCTCGCCCGAGGCCCTCATCCTCTCCAGCTCGCGGTCTACCTCCTCTACCGAAGGATTGCCTACATAGGTCACCTCGAGCCCCCTCTCGCCAAACCATGCAGGCTCGAAGGGGAGGATGGAGAAGACCCTGTCTGTATACAGCTTCAGCGCCTTGATGCGCCATGCCTTCCACGCCCACAGCTTGGGCGCGATGTAGTAGTCTACCTTCAGCCCGAGCCCCTTGGCATACCGGGCCAGCTTGAGGTTGAACCCCGGATAGTCAACGAGCACAACCCTGTCCGGCATCATCTCGCGTATGGCCCTCTTGGCCGTGTCGAGATTCTCCATCACTTGCGGCAGGTGGCGCGCCACATCCACAAACCCCATGTCG
>JAIDJD010000154.1 GCA_029052375.1 Duncaniella sp.
TCTCTACGGTCATGCGCGTCACCTCCAGGGCAAGGCCTGTGAGCGACACGGCCATCATTGCTATTGTCAGCAACAGCTTTCTGAAGCTTGCCTTGGCGGCTGTCGGCTGTGATGTCTGGTTCATGTGCGGGGTTTATTTACGTATTCCGAATTCCTGTTGCTGGAGGTCTACCTCCTCGAGTATCTTGCGTTTCTCTTCCTCGCTCAGAGCTGCCGCTTTGTCATCGATGTCTCTGTGCGATGTGTATGAGGCCGCCTCTCTCCGGTCTGTGTAGAGAGGTGTTATTGAGGCCGGGACGCTCTCTATCTCAAGCTCGGCAGGGGTTGGGGCGTGTGTGCCCTGTGTCTCTGTGTGTGCCTTGATTCTGATCTTGCCCGGCGTGCGGGTAGAGCGTATGAGCACCGGCGCCGAACCCCACTCTACGGGGCGGGGATTGGCGTGGATGGATGCACCGCCGATAATCTCGGCCTCGCCTTCGACCTCGAATACAATATTCTCCTTGGCCAGACGGCGCACATTGCCGTTGTCGTCCGTCACCTCGGCTACCACCACAATGAAGTCCGAGCCGTCGGCCACGAGAGGTTTCCCCTCCCAGTCGGCACGTAGGCGCAGCCTGGTGGAGCGGCGCGAAGGCATCCTGCGCTCCGAGGCCACAACCTTGCCGTCCACGATGCCCTCGGCCACCATGTTGACGGCCTGCCAGTTCTTTTGGTTATAGCTGTAGTCTCTTGCCTCCCAGAAGTCCCACACATCCTTGAAGACGACGGGCGCCGAGGGCATACCGCCCTTGCGGTGGAGTACGGGGAGCGTCCATGTCCGTGCCCCGTCGTAGACGGAGAGGCGGACAGAATCGCAGTTGCTGAACACCACCACGTCGGGGTCTGAGAACTGGGTCATCTCGTGCATTATGTAAACCATCGGACCGCTCTCTGCCATGGGGTGCCTGAGGTCGTGGGCGGTCTGGCTGCGGAACATATACCGGGCATACTTGGGCTGGCGGAAGGCGTCATAGATGCCTCCCCAGTAAGGGTCGGGGTGATAGCCTCGCTGATGGTCGAAGGGGTGCCACAGCGCTCCGCCGATAAATTTGCCCGTGGTGCGGTAGAGGCCGTCGTAGGTCTTGGCCAGAGAGAGAGCCTGCACCTTCATCGGACGCTCTCCCCAGCTGCGCGAGGCCCTGTTGTCGTTGTTGTGGGCATACCAGTCGTCGACATTCTCGCCGAACTCGCGTGTGAAGATGGTCTGGCGCGGAGCGTCTGCTTTCTCGTCATCTCCGGGCCATCCGTAGACAAGGTCGTAGTTGTCCTTGACGCCGGCCGAGTGCATATCGGCCGCGGCGAGCGGGCGCCCGGGATAGGGATATTCGTCTCGGGTGATCTGCAGGGCCTCGAGCGAGAAATTTTCGGGATAGCGTGTCTCGTTGAGGATAGGCTCCCACATCAGCACGGAGGGGTGGTTGCGGTCGCGGCGGATAATACTGCGGGTGTTCTGATGGACTTTGACGGCAAACTCGGGGTCTTTGTTCCAGTACTGCCACCCGGGAGTGGCGACAATGACAAACATACCGAGCTCGTCGCAGGCGTCCATGAACGAGGGGTCTTGGGGATAGTGGGCCACACGTATTATGCGGCATCCCGCTTCGCGTAGGCGCTTGGCGTCGCGCCAGTGCTGAGAGTTGGGCATGGCGTTGCCGACATAGGCGAAGTCCTGATGTCGGTTGGCCCCGACAAGCTGTCCGAACGGCTTGCCGTTGAGTATGAAGCCCTTCTCTCCGTCAAACTCAAAGTGGCGGATGCCTATGCGTGTGGCTCCGCCGTCAAGGGTCTGCCTGCCCTCCATGACGCGCGACTCGATACGGTAGAGGGTGGGGCGGTCAGGCTCCCAGAGCTCCGGATTGCTGACGCGGAAGGTCTGCACCGCTGTCTGTGTCTCGCCCGGACTTAAGGTGATAGCCCGGCTGCTGATCTTTTTAATCAACGCTCCGTCCGGACCTATGAGCGAGGTCTCCACAGAGACCCTCCGGGCCTTCTTGCCGTTGTTGGCCACGTCTGTGTCCACCGTCACCTCGGCGCTCTTGTCTGAGACCTTGTCGAAGTGGACAAAGACACCTCCTCCGGCCACCCTTCCGGCCTCGACAGCATCTGTTATGGCCACGGGCGACTTGGCTATCATCCACACGTCGCGATATATGCCTCCGTGGTAGGCGAAGTCGAGGGAGTGCTGGGGCTTGCCGGGAGGGAAGCTCTTGTCGTCGCTGTTGTCGGCCATCACGGCCACCACGCAGGTGTCGCCCGGCCTGACGCCGGCCTCGGTCAGCGAGAGGGTCACAGGGAGATATCCGCCGTGGGTTTCGCTCACTTCCCTGCCGTCCACATAGAACTTCTGCTTGCCCATCACAGCCTCGAAGTGGAGTGTGACATCCTTGCCTTCGGTGTCTGCGGGCATCACGAAGTGTTTCCTGTACCATGCCCGGCCCTGGTAGTTGCGGCATCCGCTGCCCTCGGCGGGCAGCAGTTCCAAGGTGTGGGGAGTGGATACCACCTCCCAAGATGAGTCGTCGAGGCCGACAGCCTCGCCTGCGGCCACATCGCCGAGATGGAAGCGCCAGCCGTTGTTGAAGTCGTAGACCAGGCGGCCTGAGTTTTCTATGGGGAAAAATCCGGCCACAGAGATTTCCTGCGGTGTTATATCGCCGGCCAGCGACGCGGCGGGGACGAGCAGTAGGGAGAGGATGGATTGGAGTATCTTCATATCAGGTTATTTCTTGTCAAGTTTTTCAGGCAGTATTATATCTTTCAGTCGTTCTTGCGGGGAGACTTTCAGCATGGTGAGTCTGCCGTTTCGGAGAGCGGCCTCCACCACGGTGTTGCCCGGCGCGTGGAGTCTGAAGCTGATGTCCCGGCCGGGCGGCCATGCGGGGAAGAGAAATATCTTGTCTCCGTCTGTCTGCAGCAGCATCTCCTGGAGGCCTATCATTGCGGAGCCGCCCCAGTTGTGGTCGGGCGTCCAGTCGAAACCGGGCCCGAAGAAGGCCGGGAAACGGTGTCG
>JAIDJD010000155.1 GCA_029052375.1 Duncaniella sp.
GTTGTAAGGCTTGATGCGCGCGGCCTCGAGGAGATGGTCTCGGATGTTGTCGGCGATGGCGGCGGCGTTCTGTGTGGACGAGCCCTGGCATATTATGAATCTCGATGCCGCGGCGCTCTCTATGGCCGAGAGGTCTACGATGGTGATGGCTTTGCCCTTGCGGTCCTGTATGGCCTCGATGACGAGGGGGAGAATATCTTGCTTGTTTTCGGTCATTGTCTTGTCAGTGACTGGTGTAGGTGATGATGTGACGGATGTGTCGGGTAGGTGTATTCAGAGGTATAACAATCGCGGAGCGGCTAATGTTCTGCCTGTCCTTCTCCGGGGGCCGCCAGCGAGGTGCCCGAGATTGCGTCGAGGCGTCCTGAAATCTCTTCGAGGAGGTCGAGAGGCAGGGAGAGGGTTATGGTGCAGGTGTTGTCGAAGTTCTTGTCTGCCACGGCCACGGGGTCTGTGGCCTGGTATGCCTTGACCAGCGACATCACGGGGTTCATGGCCTGCCACGGGAAGGTGCAGGAGAGCGATGTCATCTCCCTGCCCTCTACGGTGCCGGCGTCTTCGAGGGCCTCGCGCGCGGCCTGGCGGTAGGCGGCTATCAGGCCCGGGGTGCCGAGCTTGATGCCTCCGAAGTACCTCACCACGATGACCACGACGTCTGTGAGGCCGAGCGAGTTGATCTGGCCGAGGATAGGCTTTCCGGCTGTCCCCGAGGGCTCGCCGTTGTCGCTGGAGAGGTATGTGAGCCTGTCGGCCCCCACCATGTAGGCCCAGCAGACGTGGCGGGCGTCGTGATACTCGTTGGTGTACAGGGATATGGCGTCCCTGGCCTCCTCGACCGACGTCACCGGGATGGCGAAGGCGAGGAAGCGGCTCATTTTCTCGCGGACCACTGCCTGGCCTTCGCGGGGTATGGTGAGGAAGAGCGCCATGATTGTTCAGCGGGGGATGGGAGAGGCGTGTGGGAGCGGTGTCAGATGATGAGCATTGAGTCGCCGTAGACGCCAAACTTGTATTCCTCCTTTACGGCCTTCTTGTAGGCTTCCATCACGATGTCGTAACCGCCGAAGGCGGCCACCATCATCAGCATGGTCGAGTAGGGGAGGTGGAAGTTGGAGAGCAGGGCGTCCGAGACGGTGAAGTCGTAGGGGGGGAAGATGAACTTGTTGGTCCATCCGGTGTAGGTCTTCATGTGTCCGCCCATGCTGACGGCGCTGGCTATGGCGCGGAGGACGGCCGTGCCCACGGCACATACCTTGCGGCCTGAGTCCTTGGTGGCGTTGACGGTGTCCACGAGGGCCTCAGACGCTACCATCTCTTCAGAGTCCATGCGGTGTTTGGTGAGGTCCTCGACGTCTATCTCACGGTAGTTGCCGAGGCCGCTGTGGATAGTGATGAAGGCCTCGCCCACGCCTTTGATCTCGAGGCGCTTGAGCAGTTCGCGCGAGAAGTGGAGGCCGACGCCTGAGGATATCACGGCGCCCTCCTTGCGGGCATATATGGGCTGGTAGCGCTCGTCGTCGAGCTCGGACGAGGGGCGCTTGATGTAGTGGGGCAGGGGGGTGGCTCCGAGCTTGTAGAGCTCGCGCTTGAACTCGTCGTGGGGGCCGTCGTAGAGGAACCGCAGTGTGCGTCCGCGCGATGTGGTGTTGTCTATCACCTCGGCCACCATCGAGTCGTCCTCGCCGAAGTAGAGCTTGTTGCCGATGCGTATCTTGCGGGCGGGCTCGACTAGGACGTCCCAGAGCTTGTTCTCGGCGCTGAGCTCGCGCAGGAGGAACACCTCGATGCGGGCTCCGGTCTTCTCCTTGTTGCCGTAGAGGAGGGCTGGGAAGACAATCGAGTCGTTGTAGACAAAGAGGTCTCCGTCGTCAAAGAAATCTATCACATCCTTGAACTTGTGGTCTTCGATGGTGCCGGCCTTGCGGTTGATGACCATGAGACGTGCGTCGTCGCGCTCCTCGGCGGGATACTGCGCTATGAGGTTTTCAGGGAGTTTGAATTTGAATTGTGAGAGTTTCATTTCGATTTTGTGCCCTGCGGGCAGTTTAGGGTCTGTCTCTTCTCCACATCT
>JAIDJD010000156.1 GCA_029052375.1 Duncaniella sp.
AGTTGAGGTCGTCCACCACCTGGCGCGAAAGGGGCGAGAGACGCGTCTGGGCCACATTAACCCTCAGATTGAGAAAAACATGGTCTGAGGGGAGAAGGTCTTCTTCCGGATCGAAGCCGGCCTCATAGACACACGAGACGGTGGCTATCGAGACCAACAGCGACAGAAGAGCCGAGACTAACTTGTCTTTCATCAGAGTTCAATATTTTCGATGCGGACTACCCAGTCGTTGACGACGATGTGGGTTGTCACCCAGGAGTTGTTGTGGTCGAGGAAGAAGATGACGTTCCAGCGGCTTTCGCGGTCGAGGAACTCCTGATTGCCCATCCATGTGTACTCCTGGCTCTTGAGCAGGAGCAGGTAGTTGATGACGGGGATGTTGAAGACCTCCTTGCCGTCTTTGACAGACTTGACACAGAGGGTGGTCTTGTTGCCGTAGACGAGGCGTCCGGTAGAGAGCTCGGCATAGGCGAGGGTGGCTTCAGAGCCGTCGGGCAGTATGCCTGCCTTCTCCTGGCCCTTGACCCAGGGGCGGTAGGTGACACTGCCGGCGGGCATCAGGGAGTTGTCATAGTCCATCAGGGTGTTGTCGCCGGTGAGCGAAAACTCGAAGTCGTCGCCCGTGAGGGGGTCGCCGTTGAGATTCTGGAGAAGGATGCGTATGTTGTTGGTATCCTTCATCATATAGACGGTGACGGGGACGTAGTCAGGGTCGTTGTACTCTACCTCGGCCACAAGAATCTCGGAGTCAGACGAGCTTGTGCGCGAGAATCCGTAGAAGAGCGGGTGGAGGTTGGTGCCGACGGGAGCTGTGAGGCACGAGGGCTTGAGCCGCACACGGCGGCTGTCGAACACCGAGCCGGCCGCGGGGGCGCCTCCGACAAAGTCGAACGAGCTCTCGGGACACGCCATGCCTCCGTAGGCCACCACCTTGTAGCGGCCCTCGGGAAGATTGATGTTCATGCGCCAGTTCTCATCCTTGAGCTTTGCGCGGTCTGTCTCTGTGACGGTGGTCACATACTCGCCATTCTCTTTGTAGACAAAGACGGTGAGACAGTCTACCTGAGACATGAAGGCGTTGGCGTCTTCCATGTTGTAGTCGTATATAAAGCGTATGGAAAGACCTTGGTCGCAGACAGGTTCTTCCTGCCATACGGCGTGGCACGAGGAGAGACCTGCACACACAACGGAGGCGAGAAGAGCATATAGAAACTTTGAAAACTGTCGGATGCCGTTTAGCTTCATTGTCTTATGTGATTGTTAATGTTTTTCTTGATTCGGATAACAGGGAGGAGATCGGGGGGGTATATCG
>JAIDJD010000157.1 GCA_029052375.1 Duncaniella sp.
AAAGCCGATAGGCGTCTTCGACCTGGAGACCACAGGCGTAGACATCACCCGCGACCGCATAGTAGAGATCTCCGTCATCAAGCTGATGCCCAATGGCGAAGAGTATGAGAAGACCCACCGCGTCAACCCGGAGATGCACATCCCTGAGGCATCCACGGCCGTCCACGGCATCACAGACGAGATGGTGGCCGACAAGCCCGTGTTCAAGCAGCTGGCCAAGTCGCTGGCCAATCTGCTCACCGGCTGTGACCTCGCCGGATTCAACTCCAACAGGTTTGACATCCCGATGCTCGACCAGGAATTCCGCCGCGCAGGCGTCAAGTTTGACTTCTCCAAGGCCAGGATGGTGGACGTCCAGACCATATTCCACAAGAAGGAACAGCGCACTCTCGTGGCCGCCTATAAGTTCTACTGCGGGAGAGACCTCGCCGACGCCCACTCGGCAAGCGCCGACACACGCGCCACTATGGAGGTGCTCAAGGCCCAGATAGAGCGTTATCCCGACCTGCCTTCGGACATCGATGGGCTCAGCAAGTTCTCGCAGCAGAACCGCAACGTCGACTTCATGGGACGTCTGGTCTATGACGACAAAGACCGCGAGGTGGTCAACTTCGGCAAGTACAAGGGCCAGGTGGCCGAGGATGTCCTGAAGAAAGACCCCGGCTATTATGACTGGATCATGAAGGGAGACTTCGCCCAGAACACCAAAGACTGCTTCACACGCATAAAACTACGCATGAGATGAGCTCACTGAAAGGCAAGCATATAATACTCGGCATCTGCGGAGGCATCGCCGCCTACAAGAGTGTCAGCCTCCTGCGCCTGCTGGTCAAGGCCGGCGCAGAGGTCCAGGTGGTCATCACCCCTGCCGGCAAGGAGTTTATCACTCCCGTCACCCTGTCGGCCCTCAGCGGCAAGCCGGTGGTCAGCGAGTTCTTCACCGCCAACACCGGAGAGTGGCATTCCCATGTCGACCTCGGCCTCTGGGCCGACTGTATGGTGATAGCCCCGGCCACAGCCTCGACGATAGGCAAGATGGCCCACGGCATAGCAGACAATATGCTGGTGACCACGTATCTCTCGGCCAAGTCGCCCGTCTTTGTGGCTCCCGCCATGGACCTCGACATGATGGCCCATCCCTCTACAGCGGCCAATATCAGTCTTCTGCGGAGCTATGGCAACCACATCATCGAGCCTGAGGACGGATACCTCGCAAGCGGACTGCACGGCAAGGGCCGCATGGAGGAGCCCGAGCGGATAGCCGCTGTGCTCGAGCGCTTTTTCTCGCCCGTCAGCGTCGACCTCAGGGGCAAGAAGGTGCTGATAACCGCAGGCCCCACATATGAGAAGATAGACCCCGTGAGGTTTATCGGCAACTTCTCGACAGGCAAGATGGGCTATGCCCTGGCCGGAGAGATGGCCCGGCGCGGAGCCGAGGTGGTTCTGGTCAGCGGGCCGGTGTCCCTGGCGACGCCCGAGGGCAATGTGCGCCGCGTAGACGTGATGAGCGCCCGCGAGATGCTCGCCGCCTGCGAGGCTGAGTTTGCCGACACGGACATCGCCGTTATGTGTGCCGCCGTGGCCGACTATGCCCCGGAGCACCAGGCCGACAGAAAGATAAAGCGCGAGCACACCGAGGTGCCCGTCCTCACACTGGTCAAGAATCCCGACATAGCCGCGACACTCGGACGTGCCAAGCGTCCCGGCCAGTGGATAGCAGGATTTGCACTCGAGACAGACAACGAGGAGGCCAACGCCCGCGAGAAGCTCGAGCGCAAGAACCTCGACATGATTGTGCTCAACTCCATGCGCACGCCCGGCGCCGGATTCGGCACAGACACCAACGCCGTCACCATCATCTCTGTCTCATATACACAACT
>JAIDJD010000158.1 GCA_029052375.1 Duncaniella sp.
TGCAGACCAACGGCGCCAACACTTTAGAGATCACGGGCGCGCTCTCCATACCCGACTCGCTCTTTCTCCGCTCGGGCTACAGCGCCAACGCCACCGTCCTCCTCAGCTCGGCTCCCGGCGTCCTCGCCGTCCCCGAGAGCATACTAGAGTGGGGCGCAGACTCCACATATGTCTATGTCCTGACAGACTCGGTCAAGTCTGAGTACAGGCGTGTCCCCGTCACCACAGGCACATCGGACGGCATCAACATACAGATAACATCGGGCGTCTCGGAGGGCATGAAGCTCAGGGGCGCGCTCGTCAACCAGCCCAAATGACCTCAGAAGTGATGAAAGCCAAACTCGCCCTCGCCCTTCTCCTGACATCTCTCTTCTCCACCTCGGCCATGGCCGCCGGGCCCTGGAGCCTCGACCGCTGTGTGGAGTATGCCCTCGAGAACAACCTCAACGTCCGCTCGGCGGCCATAGACAACCTCAATGCCGAGCTTGCCGTCACCGAGGCCAAGGACGCCTTCCTGCCCACGCTTTCGGCCGGAGCCTCGCAGAGCTGGGACTTCGGACGCTCGCTCACCTCACAGAATACATACGCCAACCGCAACAACTCCGGCTTCAGCTGGAATGTCCGTCTCTCGCTCCCCCTCTTCCAGGGGCTCCAGGCTCTGCGCGGCCTCGAGCGCGCCCGCGCCGCCCGCGCCGCGTCCATGCTCCAGACAGACGCCGTCAGAGACGAGGTGACCCTCGCCGTGCTCTCATACTATCTCCAGGCGCTCTACAACCGCGAGCTTCTCGGTGTCTCGCGCCAGCAGCTCTCTCTCTCGGCCACACAGCTCGCGCGGCAGGAGGCCATGCTCGAGGCCGGCAAGGTGCCCGAGGTAGACGTCATCCAGGCCCGCTCTCAGGTGGCCATGGCCGAGGTGGACACCGTCAACGCCGCCAACAACCTGCGCCTCGCCCTGGTCTCGCTCGCACAGTTGCTCGAGCTCGAGAGCGCCGAGGGCTTTGACATCCTCCCGCTTGAAGATACCGACCCCCTCGCACTCGCCCTCGTGCCTGAGAGCGAGGTGATGGCCCGCGCCCTCGGCAACTACTCAGCCATCCGGGCAGCCGAGGCCAACGTGGCCACAGCCGAGAGCGGCGTCTCGCTCGCCAAGACCGGATATCTCCCGCGCCTATCGTTCGGGGCAGGCCTCTCTGACAACTATTACAGGATGTCGGGGATCGAAAACCCCTCGTTCTCGCGCCAGATGCGAGACAACTTTGCCAAGAGCATCGGATTCACACTCTCGATACCCGTCTTCGACGCCTTTGCCACGCGCAACAGCGTCCGCCGCGCCCGCACGACGCTCCTGTCGGCACAGCTCGACCTCCAGCGCCGCCGCAGCGACTTGCGCAAGGCCGTCAGCGAGGCGTGGACACAGGCCATGGGGGCCCGCGACAAGTATGCGGCCACCTGCACCGCCGCCACAGCCTCAAAGGCCGCCCTCGACGCTATGACCGAGAAATACACCTATGGCAAGGCCAACGCCACAGAGTGGGAGCAGACCCGCACCAACTACATCTCGGCCCTCTCCTCCCAGGTCCAGGCCAAATACGAAGCCATCCTCCGCACCCGCATCGTCCAGTTCTACGC
>JAIDJD010000159.1 GCA_029052375.1 Duncaniella sp.
AACAATGTGGTTACCGGCCAGACCGTAATCTCGGGTATGGGTGAGCTTCACCTCGATATCATCATCGACCGTCTCCGTCGCGAGTTCAAGGTAGAGTGCAACCAGGGCCGTCCCCAGGTAACCTACAAGGAGGCCATCACCAAGCCCGTAGAGCTCCGCGAGGTCTTCAAGAAGCAGACCGGCGGCCGCGGTAAGTTTGCCGACATCATCGTGCGCGTAGAGCCCGCCGACGAGGATTTCGACGGCTCGCTCCAGTTCGTGGACGAGGTCAAGGGCGGCAACATCCCCAAGGAGTTCATCCCCTCCATCCAGAAGGGCTTCCAGACCGCAATGAAGAACGGCGTCCTCGCAGGCTATCCCCTCGACCGTCTCAAGGTCACCGTCATCGACGGCTCTTTCCATCCCGTCGACTCTGACCAGCTCTCGTTCGAGCTCTGCGCCATCCAGGCCTTCAAGAAGGCCTCCGAGAAGGCCGGCCCCGTCCTGCTCGAGCCCATCTTCAAGGTAGAGGTTGTGACCCCCGAGGAGAGCATGGGCGACGTCATCGGCGACCTCAACAAGCGCCGCGGCCAGGTAGAGGGCATGGAGACATCCCGCTCCGGCGCCCGCATCGTCAAGGCCAAGGCTCCCCTGGCCGAGATGTTCGGCTACGTGACCGCCCTCCGCACCATCACCTCCGGCCGCGCCACCTCAACCATGACCTTCAGCCACTACGCCGAGGTGTCCAGCTCAATAGCCAAGGCCGTCCTCACCGAGTGCCAGGGCCGAGTAGACCTCGTCAAGTAAGACATCCCACCAAGGACACTTTCATTCAACTAACAATATGGACCAAACAATCCGAATCAAACTCAAGTCGTACGACTACAACCTCGTTGACAAGTCGGCCGAGAAGATTGTGAAGACCGTCAAGGCCACCGGTGCCGTAATCTCGGGTCCCATACCCCTGCCCACCCACCGCCGCATCTTCACCGTCAACCGTTCGACCTTCGTCAACAAGAAGTCCCGCGAGCAGTTCCAGCTCTCAAGCTACAAGCGCCTGATCGACATCCACAACTCCACATCCAAGACTGTGGACGCCCTCATGAAGCTCGAGCTCCCCTCGGGCGTAGAGGTAGAGATCAAGGTCTGATAACCGTATCTTATACACATAAACGAGCCCACG
>JAIDJD010000016.1 GCA_029052375.1 Duncaniella sp.
GGAATGACGGGGACAGCCTGGAGTATCATCCACTCGGGCTTGTTGCGGCCGCGCGAGGCGCGGAACGACTCCACTACCTGGAGACGCTTGAGAGCCTCGGTCTTGCGCTGCTGCGAGCCTTCGGTGCCGGCCTGGTCGCGGAGCTGATAGGAGAGGCTGTCGAGGTCGATGTCCTTGAGCAGGTCATAGAGAGCCTCGGCGCCCATCTTGGCCACGAACTTGTCGGGGTGTCCGTCCTCAAGCTCGAAGTTGGAGGCGGGGAGCCTGTCCATGATGTCGTTGTACTCGTCCTCGGTGAGGAGGTCGAGACGCTGGAGGGGCTTCTCGGGGTCGAGCAGGCCCGCGGCCGCGCCGGGATTGACCACTACGTAGCGCTCGTAGTAGACGACGGCGTCGAGCTTCTTGGAGGGAAGTCCGAGGAGATAGCCTATCTTGTTGGGAAGCGAACGGAAATACCAGATGTGAGCCACAGGCACCACGAGCTTGATGTGGCCCATGCGCTCGCGGCGCACCTTCTTCTCTGTCACCTCGACACCGCAGCGGTCGCAGACGATGCCCTTGTAGCGGATGCGCTTGTACTTACCGCAGTGGCACTCATAGTCCTTGACGGGGCCGAAGATTCTCTCGCAGAAGAGACCGTCGCGCTCAGGCTTGTATGTGCGGTAGTTGATGGTCTCGGGCTTCAGCACCTCGCCGCTCGACTTGGCCAGAATCTCCTCGGGAGAGGCCAGGCCGATGGAAATCTTGGTGAATCCGGTCTTTTGTTTGGTTTCTTTTCTAAAAGCCATATATGGTGGTTGGAGTTTAGATTTGTTGTTGGTTGCGGAGACTGTCTGGGAGGGCGGAGGGCCCGGAGGCCCCCCTGTCCCGTCAGTTCTCCAGATTGATGCTCAGACCGAGGCCGCGGAGCTCGTGCAGGAGCACATTGAGCGACTCGGGGATGCCGGCCGGGGGCATGGAATCGCCCTTGACGATGGCCTCGTAGGTCTTGGAGCGGCCGGTGACGTCGTCAGACTTCACCGTGATGATCTCCTGGAGGATGTGCGATGCGCCGAAGGCCTCGAGCGCCCAGACCTCCATCTCGCCGAAGCGCTGGCCGCCAAACTGGGCCTTGCCGCCGAGAGGCTGCTGGGTGATGAGGGAGTACGGGCCGATAGAGCGGGCGTGCATCTTGTCCTCGACCATGTGGCCGAGCTTGAGCATATAGATGACACCTACGGTGGCGGGCTGGTCAAAGCGCTCGCCGGTGCCGCCGTCGTAGAGATAGCACTTGCCGTAGCGGGGCACGCCGGCCTTGTCTGTCCACTCGTTGAGGTCCTCGAGGGTGGCGCCGTCGAAGATGGGAGTGGCAAACTTCTCGCCGAGCTCGCGGCCCGCCCATCCGAGGACGGTCTCGAAGATCTGTCCGAGGTTCATACGCGAGGGCACGCCGAGGGGGTTGAGGACGATGTCCACGGGGGTGCCGTCGGCGAGGAAGGGCATATCCTCCTGGCGCACGATGCGCGAGACGATACCCTTGTTGCCGTGGCGGCCTGCCATCTTGTCGCCCACAGAAATCTTGCGCTTCTTGGCTATGTAGACCTTGGCCAGCTTCATGATGCCGGAGGGCAGCTCGTCGCCGATGGAGATGTCAAACTTCTTGCGGCGCAGCTCGGCGTCAACCTCCTTGCTCTTGCGCAGGTAGTTGATGATGGTGGCGCGCACAAGGCCGTTGGTGTGCTCGTCAGAGGTCCAGTCAGAGAGATTGACGGTGTCATACTCGATGCCCCTGAGGACGCCGGCGGTGAACTGGGAGCCCTTGGGGATGATGGCCGTGCCCAGGAAGTCGCGCACTCCGGCCGAGGTCTTGCCCTCGGTGAGAGTCATGAGCTTGGACACGAGCATATCCTTGAGCTGGTCCTGACGGTCTTCATACTCCTCGTCGAGCTGGGGCAGCAGGGCGTTGGCGCTCTTCTTGGTCTTCTTCTTCTCGGCCTTCTGGAAGAGGTGGGTGCCGATGATGACGCCCTTGAGCGAGGGAGAAGCCTTGAGCGAGGCGTCCTTGACGTCGCCGGCCTTGTCGCCGAAGATGGCGCGGAGCAGTTTCTCCTCGGGCGTGGGGTCGCTCTCGCCCTTGGGAGTGATCTTGCCTATCATGATGTCGCCGGGGACGATGTGGGCGCCGACGCGCACGATGCCGCGCTCGTCGAGGTCCTTGGTGGCGTCCTCGCTGACGTTGGGGATGTCTGAGGTGAGCTCCTCCATGCCGCGCTTGGTCTCGCGGACCTCGAGGGTGTACTCGTCGACATGGACAGAGGTGAGGATATCCTCGCGCACGACGCGCTCGTTGAGCACGATGGCGTCCTCATAGTTGTAGCCCTTCCAGGGCATGAAGGCCACCTTGAGGTTGCGGCCGAGAGCCAGCTCGCCCTTCTCGGTAGAGTAACCCTCGGTGAGGATGTCGCCCTTCTTGACGCGCTGCCCCTTGTTGCAGATGGGACGCAGGTCGATGGTGGTGCTCTGGTTGGTCTTGCGGAACTTGGGCAGGCGGTACTCCTTGACGCTGTCCTCAAAGGAGACAAACTCCTCCTCCTCGGTGCGGTCATAGCGGATGCGGATGACGCGGGCGTCTACAAACTCGATGACGCCGTCGCCCTCGGCCATGATCTGGGTGCGCGAGTCGCGTATCAGCTGGCCCTCGATGCCCGTGCCGACGATGGGGCTCTCAGAGCGCAGCAGAGGCACTGCCTGGCGCATCATGTTCGAGCCCATGAGGGCACGGTTGGCGTCGTCGTGCTCGAGGAAGGGGATGAGCGAGGCGGCTATCGAGGCTATCTGCGTGGGCGAGACATCCATCAACTCTACCTGGTCGGGCGAGACGATGGGGAAGTCGGCGTCCATGCGGGCCTTGATGCGCTCGTCGGTGAAGGTGCCGTCGTCGGCCACGGGAGCATTGCCCTGGGCGATGATCTTGCCCTCCTCGATCTCGGCGGTCAGATAGACCACCTCGTCGTTGTTCAGGTTGGCCTTGCCCTCCTTGACCTCGCGGTAGGGAGTCTCGATGAAGCCGAGGTCGTTGATCTTGGCATAGACACAGAGCGAGGAGATAAGGCCGATGTTGGGACCCTCAGGGGTCTCGATGGGGCAGAGACGGCCATAGTGGGTATAGTGTACGTCTCGCACCTCGAATCCGGCGCGCTCGCGCGAGAGACCGCCGGGGCCAAGGGCCGACATACGGCGCTTGTGGGTAATCTCGGCCAGAGGATTGGTCTGGTCCATGAACTGCGAGAGAGCGTTGGTGCCGAAGAAGGTGTTGATGACGCTCGAGATGGTCTTGGCGTTGATGAGGTCGATGGGAGTGAACACCTCGTTGTCGCGCACATTCATGCGCTCGCGGATGGTGCGGCTCATGCGCGAGAGACCCGTGCCGAACTGGTTGTAGAGCTGCTCGCCGACGGTGCGGACACGGCGGTTGCTCAGGTGGTCGATATCGTCGACATCAGTCTTCGAGTTGATGAGCTCGATGAGATAGCGGATGATGGCGATGATGTCCTCCTTGGTGAGCACCTTCACCTCCATGGGGGTGGTGAGGCCGAGCTTCTTGTTGATGCGGTAGCGGCCTACCTCGCCAAGGTCGTAGCGCTTCTCCGAGAAGAAGAGGTTGGCTATCACCTCGCGGGCCGACTGGTCGTCGGGAGCCTCGGCGTTGCGGAGCTGGCGGTAGATGTAGTGTACAGCCTCGAGCTCAGAGTTGGTGGGGTCTTTCTGGAGGGTGTTGAATATGATGGAATACTCCTGGGCATTGACATTCTCCTTCTGCAGGAGCAGGGTCTTGACGCCCGAAGAGAGTATCTTGTCGATGTCCTCGTCGGTGATGACGGTCTCGCGGTCCATGATGACGTCGTTGCGCTCCATGGTCGTGATCTCGCCGGTGTCCTCGTCGACGAAATCCTCTGTCCAGGACCTGAGCACACGGGCGGCCAGCTTGCGGCCGATGGCGCTCCTGAGGTTGGTCTTGTTGACCTTCATCTCCTCGGCCAGCCCGAAGATCTCCACGATGTCCTTGTCGCTCTCGATGCCGATGGCGCGGAGCAGGGTGGTGACGGGGAGCTTCTTCTTGCGGTCGATGTAGGCATACATCACATTGTTGATGTCGGTGGCAAACTCAATCCAGCTGCCGCGGAAGGGGATGATGCGGGCGCTGTAGAGCTTGGTGCCGTTGGCATGGGTGCTCTGTCCGAAGAACACGCCGGGAGAACGGTGGAGCTGAGACACCACCACGCGCTCGGCGCCGTTGATGACAAACGTACCCTTGTCGGTCATGTAAGGTATCTGGCCGAGGTAGACATCCTGGATGACGGTGTCGAAGTCCTCGTGGTCAGGGTCGGTGCAATACAGCTTAAGCTTAGCCTTGAGAGGCACACAGTAGGTGAGGCCGCGCTCGAGACACTCGTCGATGTCGTAGCGCGGGGGGTCGATGTAGTAGTCGAGGAACTCCAGGACAAAGTTGTTGCGGGTATCCGCGATGGGGAAATTCTCCGCAAACACCTTGAAGAGGCCCTCATTCTTACGCTTTTCGGGAGGGGTGTCCAGCTGCAGGAAGTCCTGGAAAGACTTCAGCTGGATCTCCAGAAAATCAGGATACGGAAGCGGATTCTTCACCGTCGCAAAATTCTTGCGAGGCTTAATTGCTGTAGTGTCTGACATTTGGTTGGTTTGGGGTATTATGCAATATCTCAGAGAGGCGAGAGGACTGACTTGTATGATGTGAGTCCGGGGGAGAGAGCGCGGGGCAGGAGAGCCCCGCACGGGGGAACGAGACGTGTGAGAGTTGCTTGGAAAAAATCTGACGGCCGCCTCGTCTCAGGCCCAGCGGCGCCGCGGCGCCGGCCCGGGGACCGTCATTATATCTTGTGTTCCGGAGTCTCGAGGCCGCTATCCGCGCCGCTTAAGGCAACGCCGGGCCCCGTCCGGGGGTAGGTCTGAGGCTTAAAAACCACTGTTTCAGCCCATTTTGACCCAAAGATTTATATAAAAATACAAATCTTTAATTTTTTTTAATATTACCCTACCCTCTTTTACACAAATAGGTTAAGACGCCCTTGTGGGGAGTCTTAACCCATATGTGGATATTTCAGAGTGGTGGATCTGTCTACAGAAGCCCGTCCCAGCCCTCAGGCGCGGGACTTGCGGGGCTTCCCGTGACCGGATTGAGACCGAAGCGTTATTACTTCAGCTCTACCTCAGCGCCAGCCTCTTCGAGCTGCTTCTTGAGGCCCTCGGCGTCAGCCTTGGCCATGCCTTCCTTGAGTACGGAGGGAGCGCCGTCAACCATCTCCTTAGCCTCCTTGAGGCCGAGACCGGTGAGCTCCTTAACGAGCTTAACGACGGCGAGCTTGGAAGCGCCGGCAGACTTGAGGACTACGTCGAAGGAGGTCTTCTCCTCCTCGGCGGGTGCGCCAGCGGCGGGGCCGGCGGCAACGGCTACAGCGGCGGCTGCGGGTTCGATGCCATACTCCTCCTTGAGGATCTGAGCGAGTTCGTTGACTTCCTTAACGGTGAGGTTCACGAGTTGTTCTGCAAATGCTTTGAGATCTGCCATGATTGTATTCTTTGTAGGGTGGGGTTTGTTGTTTTGATTTATTGATAGGTAGGGGTTGTCTCAGGGGAGGCCGTTTCAGTCCTCCTTCTTCGACAGTGTTTCGAGGATGCCGTGGAGCTTTGTGCCGCCGGAAGCAAGGGCCGAAACCACATTCTTGGCGGGCGACTGGAGCAGAGCCACAACGTCGGCGATGAGCTCGTTCTTGCTCTTGATAGCGCAGAGAGCGTCGAGCTGGTCTGCACCGACATATACGGTGCCCTCTACATAAGCGGCCTTGAGAGCGGGGAGGACAGCGTCCTTCTGGCCCTTGAGCACTTCCTTGATGAGCTTGGCGGGAGCGTTGCCCACGTTGCTCAGCATCAGTGATGTGGGGCCGTGGAGAGCGCTGTAGAGCTCGGAATAGTCACCTTCCATGCCCTCGAGGGCCTTGTGGAGGAGGGTGTTCTTCACAACAAGGAGCTTGACGTCGGCCTTGTTGCAGGCACGGCGGAGAGCGGTGGTCTTCTCGGCGTCGAGGCCGGCGGTCTCTACGAGGTAGAAGCAACCGTACTCACCGATCACCTCGGCGATGTTGTTGATCGCAACGATCTTATCTTCCTTTTTCATTGTCTTGGTTCAGCTATTGAGGTGATTATTCGTCTACAGACTTGGGATCCACCTTGACGCCGGGACTCATGGTGCTCGAAAGATAGATGCTCTTGATGTAGGTGCCCTTTGCAGTGGCGGGCTTGAGCTTGATCAGGGTGTTGATGAACTCCTTGACGTTCTCTGCGGCGGCCTTGGCGTCGAAAGACACCTTGCCTACGGAAGAGTGGACGATACCGTTCTTGTCAACCTTGAAGTCGATCTTGCCCTTCTTGACCTCCTCGACAGCCTTGGCTACGTCGACGGTCACAGTGCCGCTCTTGGGGTTGGGCATCAGGCCGCGGGGACCGAGTACACGGCCGAGGGCACCGATCTTGCCCATGATAGCGGGCTGGGTGATGATGACGTCAACGTCGGTCCAGCCGCCCTTGATCTTTTCGATATACTCTTCAAGACCAACATAGTCGGCTCCGGCGGCCTTGGCGGCAGCCTCGGCCTCGGGGGCGCAGAGCACGAGGACGCGCACCTGCTTGCCGGTACCGTTGGGGAGGGTCACAACGCCACGTACCATCTGGTTGGCCTTGCGGGGGTCAACGCCGAGACGTACGTCTACATCGAGAGATGCATCAAACTTTGTGAAGGTGATTTCCTTAACGAGGGCCACGGCCTCTGCGAGGCTATAGGCCTTGCCTGCTTCAACCTTCTCCTGGGCAATCTTTTGATTTTTGGTCAGCTTTGTCATGTCATTCGAAGATTAATTGTTAGCGGGGAATTCGCCTTTCACAGTGATGCCCATGCTCCTGGCTGTGCCTGCTACCATACGCATAGCAGACTCTACGTTGAAACAGTTCAAATCGGGCATCTTGTCCTCAGCAATGGTCTTCACCTGGTCCCAGGTAATCTCGGCCACCTTGTTGCGGTTGGGCTGTGCGGAGCCGCTCTTGATCTTGGCGGCCTCGAGCAGCTGGATGGCTACGGGAGGGGTCTTGACTACGAAGTCAAAGCTCTTGTCGGTGTAGTAAGTGATTACAACAGGAAGAACCTTGCCTGCCTTGTCCTGGGTACGGGCGTTGAATTGCTTGCAAAACTCCATGATGTTGATGCCCTTCGAACCGAGGGCGGGACCAACAGGAGGCGAGGGGTTTGCCGCCCCTCCCTTGATTTGCAATTTGATCTGTCCAGCAATTTCTTTAGCCATGATAAATCTAAATTCTCTTTTTTGTTAATGATTCGGTTAAAACGACGGTTTCACGATGTCGTCCGGACCTTGGGACGCAGGCTTCGTAACCAACCTGCTTCCGCCGGCCTTTGCTGGGCCTCTCACTGAACCGTCTCCCGTGGCACAATCAAGCCCGGCCTCCCCTGTGACGGGGCCTCCGGGTCTGGCTCATGCCGCGCGTGGATTATTCGCGTTCTACTTCGGTGGTATCGAGCTCGAGCGAAGTCTTGCGCCCGAAAATCTTGACCATCACCTTCAGCTTCTTCTTGGCTCGGTCTACCTCTTCGATGACCGCGGGGAATCCGGTGAAGGGTTCCTTGATCACCTTGACGGTCTCGCCCACCATGAAGTCCATGCCCTCGTCGGTCTTGTCGATGAGCTCGTCTGCGGCGCCGAGCATCCTGCGGATGTCCGCCTCGCTGACGGGGTCAGGCTTGGCATCCTTGCCGCGCCCCTTGAGGAAATCGATTACATTGGTGGTGTTGCGGAGCTCGTAGTTGACCTCGCCGGTCAGGATACAGTCTACAAACACGTAGCCTCCGTAGAGGTTGCGCTCCTTGACCACCTTCTTGCCGTTCTTCACGCTCACAATCTTCTCTGTCGGCACCAGCACCTGGAAGACATACTTGCCTAAGTCTGTGTTTCGAATGGCTCCGTCAAGGACTTCCTTGACTTTTGCCTCCTTCCCCGATATAGCGCGGAGGACGTACCACGCACGCTTGGGGAGTTCATTTTTCGTTACTTCAGCCATTGGATAGAAATCTTTCAGTGTTTAGGATGCTTCTGTCTTAGAGAAGAGGTATTGAGGGGAATGTGAATCAGCGGCCGTCAGGAGGCCGAAGGGGAGATGTCTCCCGGCCATTTGTCTCTCGCCCTGAGGGGCAGACTTGATTATCGGCCCAGCGAGTAGATGAAGTGCATCAAGAGGTCCACGACCTGATCCATCGCGAAGATGATCGCAGCTATGATGATGGAAGCGACAAGCACGATCACAGCGCTCTTGATCAGCTGTGCCCTTGATGGCCAAGAAGTCTTATATCGAAGCTCGGTATAAGACTCCTCAATATCCGTAAGTAGTTTTATTTTACTCATTTGCGTATATCTAAGCACGGGAAGAGAGGCTCGAACTCCCGACACCTGGTTTTGGAGACCAGTGCTCTACCGACTGAGCTATTCCCGTGTATGGAAAAGGTGTCCTGCGGTCTCGTTCCTTGCGGTCCGGGACCGCAGGCACCTTTTTGGGGATTATGTGGCTTCGGCTCTGACGCCCCTGCTGGAGGGGTGGCTCGGCCTCAGCGCTGGATGGCTGTATAAGAGCGTATTACTCGAGGATGTCGGTGATCTGGCCCGAACCTACTGTGCGGCCGCCCTCACGGATGGCGAAGCGGAGACCCTTGTCGCAGGCTACGGGGGTGATCAGGTCAACGATGATCTCTACGTGGTCGCCAGGCATTACCATCTCTACGCCCTCGGGAAGGGTGATCTCACCGGTCACATCAAGGGTACGGATGTAGAACTGGGGACGGTAGTGGTTGTGGAAGGGAGTGTGACGGCCGCCCTCCTCTTTCTTGAGGATGTAGACGGAAGCCTTGAACTTGCTGTGGGGCTTAACAACACCGGGGTGGCAGATTACCATACCGCGCTTGATGTCCTTCTTGTCGATAC